>CAMJFV010000408.1 GCA_946405045.1 uncultured Bacteroidales bacterium
TTCTTTTTTACAAATTTAGTTCAAAATTAGACTTTTTCTTTCACTTTTTTTCAAAAATGCCGATTTTTTTCACAAAAAGACAAAAAAAAGCGTTGTTCTAACGAACAACGCCTTATTTCTTATTGATGCAAAGAAATTATTCAGCAACAACACTGAACTTAACCTCTGCAGCAACCTCCTTGTGAAGACGAGCAACTGCAACGTACTCACCAAGAGCCTTAACTGTCTCCTTAACAGAGATGATCTTTCTGTCTACATTGTAACCAGCCTTCTCAAGAGCCTCAGCAATCTGGATGTTAGTTACTGAACCGTAGATTGCACCTGTCTCCTTGTTAGCCTTAGTTGGGATTGTAAGTGAAACTGTGTTCAACTTAGCAGCCAACTCCTCTGCATCAGCCTTGATCTTAGCAAGCTTGTGAGCTCTCTGCTTCAAGTTCTCAGCCAATACCTTCTTTGCAGAAGGAGTAGCAACGATAGCCTTTCCCTGAGGAATAAGGTAGTTAAGACCGTATCCGTTCTTTACCTTTACAACGTCATCCTTGTAACCAAGATTAGCAACGTCCTCTAGCAATATAATTTCCATTGTTATTCCTCCTGTTTATTACTTCAACAAATCTGTTACGTATGGTAGCAATGCAAGGTGACGAGCACGCTTAACAGCCTGAGCAACCTTACGCTGGAACTTCAAAGATGTACCAGTTAGACGGCGAGGCAAAATCTTACCCTGCTCGTTAAGGAACTTCTTCAAAAATTCAGGATCCTTGTAGTCGATATACTTAATACCGTTCTTCTTGAAACGACAGTACTTCTTTCTCTTAACGTCTACTGTAGGAGGCGTCAAATATCTGATTTCTGATGCGTTCTGTGCCATGTCTTAGTTCTCCTTATTTTTGCCGTTCTTTCTCTTTGCAGCATATTCAACTGCATACTTGTCCAACTTAGTAGTCAAGAAGCGAAGCACCTTCTCGTCACGACGGAACTGAAGCTCCAATTTCTCTACCATTGTAGGCTCTGCCTCAAACTCGAACAAGCAGTAAAAGCCTGAGCTCTTCTTGTCGATTGAATAAGCAAGCTTACGCATACCCCAAAGCTCCTCATTAACGATCTTTGATCCTTCGTTAACAAGTACGCTCTTGAATTTTTCTGCCGTTTCCTTCATCTGTTCGTCAGACAAAACGGGAGTTAAGATGAAAACGACCTCGTAATGATTCAACATAACTTGTTTATTAATTAATTAAAATAATTTGCTTTAAAAGCGGTGCAAAAGTAGTGATTATTTTTCTTCTATCCAAATAATCATACATTTTTCGGAAAATTGTTGATAAATAGAGGAACCTAATCTTCGTTTCAATAGGAACTCCATTACTACATCAGAAAGTTACTATAGTAATTTTTTCTGTCAAAGGGGTCACTCTTCAGAATATACACTTTCACTCTCAGATTCTTCTTCCGAATATTCAGTATTATTCTCCGATTGATTATCTTCTTCTTTTGAAAGAGATACATCTATCACAGGCACAGTCTTTATCTCATTATCTTTTGTCTCATATCTATAGATACCTACTTGCATTGGAGATTCTACATACACCACTTGACCATCATAAAAAGTATTACCCAATAGTAATACAATCTTTCCATTGACCAGGTAATTGAAAAAGCTCGGTCCTCCATGACCTTCCGTTGCTAGTGCAGCATTAGCATCTTCAGAAATAACTTGAAATATTTGAAAACTTTTTGTTCCTCCGTTTTCAAATGAAACTGGCTTATCTAAATATTTAACTACATCATTTTGTTTTGAGCCACTACACGAGGTTGTAACAACGAGTATAATAGCCAACAATGCTTTGACAACATGAGATATAAATTTATTCATTGTAGTTTTGACCTATATTCTCAAACATACCGTTTTAAACAAACGAAGACTGTAATACAGCCTTCGTTTGTTTTACTCACATTTTTAATTCATATTAATACTCGTCCCAGCTCTTAATCTTGATGTCCTCAAACTTAAGCTCGCAAACTGAGCGGATAAACGCACTTGCAAGACGGGCATTTGTGATCAATGGAATATTGAAGTCGATCGCACTTCGACGGATCGCATATCCATTGTTTATCTCACGTTCTGTATTATTCTTTGGTATGTTGATCACCAAATCAAACTCCTTGTTATGAATCATCTCCATAACATTCTTCTTTGCATTTGGTTCATCTGGCCAACCTACTGGAATTGACTTGATGCCGTTCTCATCCAAGAACTTGTATGTTCCGTATGTAGCGTAGATATCAAAGCCGTTGTTCTGAAGCATCTTGCAAGCGTCTAGCAAATCTACCTTTGATTTTGCCTCACCTGATGAGATCATCACGTTCTTCTTCGGTATCTTGTATCCTACTGACAACAATGACTTCAACAATGCCTCAGACAAATCATCTCCGATACATCCAACCTCTCCTGTTGAACTCATATCCACTCCATGTACTGGATCGGCTTGTGTCAAACGTGCGTATGAGAACTGTGATGCCTTAACTCCTACATAGTCAAGATCAAACGCGCTCTTCTCTGGCTTCTCTACCTTCTGTCCTAACATGATCTTTGTAGCCAACTCAATAAAATTGATCTTCAAAACCTTGCTGACAAATGGGAAGCTTCGTGATGATCGCAAGTTACACTCGATAACTTTGATCTCGTTATTCTTAGCCAAGAACTGGATGTTGAATGGTCCAGAAATATGAAGTGCAGCTGCGATCTTACGTGCAATCGCTTTGATTCTGCGTACTGTCTCTACATAAATCTTCTGTGGTGGGAACTGAGTT
>CAMJFV010000409.1 GCA_946405045.1 uncultured Bacteroidales bacterium
TATGGAGAGAGGTGGAATCACATAAGGAGTTCGAAATAGACAAATTCTCTTTACTGCCGATGCCTGTCACTCACGACACAAGAGACTGTCACGCATACCGTGTGAAACTGGGGGATAAGGTGTTGACTCTGGCAACAGATTTGGGTAAATCGACAAACGAGCTTATGGAAGCCGTGAAGATCACCGACCACCTGATTATCGAGTCAAACTACAGCGAGACTCTGTTGCAGGTAAGTTCATACACCGCATTCCTACGAGGCAGAATAGATTCCGACAATGGACATCTATCAAATGTTCAGACGGGAGTGATTGTTGATTTCGCATGCAAAAAGGGTAGGGTAAAGCATATCCATCTGGCTCATATCTCAGCCAATTCCAACACTCCTGAAACAGCGTTAAACTACTCTAAGAAATTCGTTACAGATGGAGTTGAAATAGACGCTTTACCAAGAAAAGAGATAAGTGAAATGTGGGAGATATAAACTGAAATATCGCGTCTTCCAGACGTGATAATCCATCATCAATAAAAAAAATCTATTACAGGCATAAAATATGGCCATTATGTAGGCACTATTTCTAAGTTTGTCTGCAAACACATATCAAATATTCTTTATTTTGTTTTTCACTGTGGCATAATATTCTTCAGGTGTAATTTTGTATCTGAATTAAATAAAAAGCCACATGAATATACAGTATCACAAACATTGGAGCAAGAACCTGAATCGAGAAATCGAATATAAGGTTTACGGCACTGACGGTCAGGGCGTATTAGTGTTTCCATCACAAAATCAGAGATTCTATGAATGGGAAGACAATGGCATGATCTCGGCACTTTCTCCTATGATTGAATCTGGACATATTCACATCATCTGCTGTGACAGTATTGATTCAGAGACCTGGAGCAATGGTGTCAACGGAGAGAATATTACATACGTCTCAGACTTTGAGAAAAGTCGTTATCACGATCGCATTGCTCTTCACGAAAAATGGTACAATTATATCATCGAGGAACTGATACCTGAAGTCAACAACGGCGAACAATTAATAGTGGCGGGTTGCTCAATGGGTGGTTATCATGGGGGCAATTTGTTCTTCCGACGTCCAGACTTATTCTGCGCAATGCTATCGTTGAGCGGTCTGTTCCATGCAAACTATTTTTTCCCTCAGTACGACGATGAACTGATATATTTAAATTCACCTATCGATTTCCTTAACGGACAACATAACACTTCTATTCTGCTCAACCAATATAAAGACAAACTGATTATATGTTGCTGTGGTCAAGGAGAACATGAGGAAATCACTGGGGCATCCACCCGTCGCCTACAAAAAGTACTTGCCAATGCTGGAATCAACGGAATATTCGATTTTTGGGGCACTGACGTCAACCATGATTTCTATTGGTGGCGAAAACAAGCGGTGTATTTCTTTGATAAAATCATAAACAACAAGTACAGAAAAGTTGCATAATCACATAATTATAAACAAGTTACCACTAAAACATTACTGCTATGAATTTTATATTTATATCCCCACATTTTCCACATACATATTGGGCATTCTGCAACAGACTTAAACAGAATGGTGTGAATGTGCTTGCCATCGCAGACGCTCCATACGATTCACTCATACCAGAATTGAAAGATTCACTCACAGAATATTATAAAGTGGACAATCTTGAAAACTATGATGAAGTATACCGAGCCGTGGCTTTCTTTGCCTTCAAATATGGAAGAATTGATTGGATTGAATCAAATAATGAATATTGGCTAGAACAAGATGCTCGCCTAAGGACAGACTTCAATGTAAATAGCGGAATAAAGAGTGACAGTATCGCCGCTATAAAAGAGAAGTCAGAAATGAAAAAATACTATATCAAAGGAGGAATACCTACTGCAAGACAGATCAAAGCGTCGAAAGGAGAACGCAAGATTATTGCTTTTGCAGATGAGGTAGGATATCCACTAATCGCAAAACCTGATGTGGGCGTAGGTGCAGGAGGCACACATAAAATACACAATAACGACGAACTAAAAACGTTTTTCAAGCACGTGGGTGGAGAATTGGGGAACTATGTGTTGGAGGAGTTTATCACAGGTGATATCTGTTCATACGACGCTATCATCGACTCAAAATCACAGGCATTGTTTGAATCCATGACTGTTTGGCCACCATCAATTATGGATATAGTGAACAAGCAGTTGGATCTTTCATATTATGTTTCTCCTGAGATGCCAGAAGCATTGAGGATATTGGGCAGGAAAACAGTAGAGGCTTTTAATGTCAAAAGCCGTTTTGTGCATTTGGAATTTTTCCGTCTTGACTCCGACCGCAAAGGGTTGGGCAAGAAAGGAGATTTTGTGGCACTTGAAGTAAATATGCGTCCAGCAGGAGGATATACGCCAGATATGATTAACTTTGCACACAGCACAGACATATACCATATTTGGGCAGACATGATTACATACGACAAGTCTAGGCTTGCAACGTCTAACCAACATAATATAGGCAATGCATTGTCACTTCCATGGAACGACGAATTTTATTGTGCTTTCGCCTCTCGTCGCGACATATATGACTATGTGTATAGCATAGAAGACGTGATAAAGAAATATAGAGAACAGTTAGTCATGTGTGAAAGAATGCCAGAAATACTGTCTGGAGCAATGGGACAACAGATGTTTACAGTCAAACTGAAAACAAAAGAGGAGGTTGATGAATTTGTAGAATTTGTACACAAGAAAAAATAGAAAAAGCCAATGGAATCTACTTACGTTAAATGGTACAGCCAATCGCT
>CAMJFV010000410.1 GCA_946405045.1 uncultured Bacteroidales bacterium
AAAATTTATTTAACATAAAAAAAGGAGACGTTGCCGTCTCCTTTTTATTGTTATTGACGAATCAAAGTGAAGTGACCAGTGTAGGTCTTCTTTATCTCTTTGATTTCAATCTCGTACCAGTAGTCTGTTGACGGCATTTGGACACCGTTGTACGTTCCGTCCCAATCCATTTCTGCATTGCCAGCTTTATATTCTGCAAGTTTCTTACCCCAACGGTCATAGATTCTGATGTTGGCGTCTGGATAAGCATCTCTCAAGACTGGAATGCTGAACGCGTCATTATTTCCGTCTCCATTAGGAGAAATATGGTTAGGGAAATCCAAACCAGGAGCGTTGGTTACGAAAGAAGAGTCAATCTGACAACCTGCTGCGTCGATGATCTTAATGCTGTGGTTTCCGTAATCCAAATTGTCTTTGATTGGCTCATTGACATTCTCGTCATATTTGTCATCAACGATGTATTGGAATGGAGCCGTACCAGTATTTGACTGCAATATGATCTCTATTGATCGGAATGACAAAGAGTCGATCCTATCAAACTTTGGAGCATATCTTACCTCGATTGTCGCGTCGGATGTCTCTGTGCAGGCACCTCGTTTCATTTCAACTGTATATGATGCGTATCCAGCTTTTGAAACTACATTGATAGAAGCTCCTGTCATTGTTACACCTTCTCCCAATTGATCGAGTGAAGTCCAAACATATTCTGTCGCTTTGAATGAAGAAGCATCCAGTGTGGCAGTGTGACCTTCACATACAAACTCAGGAGCGACGATGTTTCCTGTAATAGCTTTGTCGATTGTGAATTCTGGATAATATTTTTTATCCGCACAAATTCCTCCGTTTGAAGCAACTAGAGTCAAAGCTTTTTTAGCGATTAGATCAGATCCTGTGTATACGGCTTCTACGTTTGCTCCGTTCTTAGAACCGTTGATTAAGCATTCGTCTGATTCCCAACTAAGGACAATCTCTGACGCAGGCTCCGCTTTTGTGATTTGAATGAATCCTGTTCCTCCCTCACATATGCGTACGTCACGGTCCCAATCAACTTCGTATGCTGGGTGGACAGTGATTTCTGATGCCACTGACTTGTCTTGCTTGCCGATACTATATTTGTACACAATATCGTATTTCGCCGATTTGTTAGGAGAAATCTCTGCAAACAGATAATTGTCTTTCTTCACCCAATTGATGTCTTTCTTAACTCCATCAATTGTTTCTACAACTTTGAATTCCAAACTGTCTGGATGAAGCACCGTTCCAGTTCCTGTGGTGTCAATCAGGAATCCTACACCCTCCTCATTTAGACACATGTCTTTAGTTTGTTTTCCTTCCCCATCGACAAGTGTCACGTCAATAGTTAGAAGAGCGTCTACTTTTAGAGTGATTTCTGCTGAAGTTCCACAGAATTCTGTATTATAACCATTTTCTCCGTTTGCGATAACAATTTGGTATTCATGATCAGATTCAACACTTTGTATACTTAGTGTTTCCCCTTTGTTGACTATATTTTCGTCTTTAATTTCGTCTTCGTACCAAACAATCTTATCGTTTAGTTTAGACATATCTATGCCTGTAGATCGAATGATTGGTATTGTAATCTCTTTCTCTGTTCCGCGGATAGCCTCATATATACCATCTTTGGCAAGAAGAGATTCGTTGATTTTTACTTTTGGCTTTGAAGTGAAACTTCCTCCCATTGCAATTTTGTCGTGGTATACACATCCTGATGAGGTTACTGTGTAGCTGTATACTCCATTGTCATCAGGTGTTGTCGATGGAATGTATAGCACATCAGTATCATAGCCAGGAAGTGTGTTTCCATCTTTCTGCCACTCAATCTTGTATTTTCTTGAGTCGTATTCAAACGGTGTATTGTCGTTGCTTACAATCTTAATAGTAAGTGGAGTTCCTTCACATACAGACATGCTTGACGGACTTCCTGAAATATCCAATGATCGGTCATTTACTTTAAACTTGAATGATGTCTTACAAGTGTTGGTGTAAGAGACTTCATACAATCCTGCTTTGATGTCAAAGTTGCCTTCTCCATTGTTGAATGTGCCTTTCTTTACAACTCCAGTCTCAAGATTCTCGTAAGTGAACTCATCCTCTGTCTGCTTTACATTGAATAAAACATCCACTTTGCTGTTACAACCGTCGAATTCAATTATTCCATCCTTCGACAATGTGTATGTTCCTTGTCCACTATTGGTGTTGTATTGTTCATCGAACTTGATTGTTCCGTCAACACCTGGATCATCAACTGTGACAATGTATGCATTGCTTGGTTTCTTGCCCTTACATGCACCCATAGACACTTCAAGGTTGACTGTTAGCTTGTCTCCCTTCTTGCTCAATCCTTCTGCTGATGTGTTCAATGTCTCCATCTGTCCTGTGACACCTGTCGGTGATACGTTCCAAGAGTAGCTAGGCACATCATTTGCACCCATATGCACAGGATTCAAGGCTGCAGTCAACTCGACGCCTATTCCTGGACATGTTGTATTATCTCCTGTAATAGCAACCTCCAATTCCTGAACTGTCACATTTACTGTCTCAAATGTTGAAGCACATACTTCACCACTTGATAATGTAAACCATGCTCTACTCTGGTATTTGCCGTGCTCTGTTGCTTTGGATGTCTTGACAATGTCTCCTGTCGTTCCAAAATATTCGAGCTCATACTCTTGATTTTGGATTTTGTTTGAAATCTTGTACAAATCTTTCAAATCAACTTCTCCACCCAAACAAATCGGATCTGGATCGTGTGATAACAATATTGGTTTTGAATA
>CAMJFV010000411.1 GCA_946405045.1 uncultured Bacteroidales bacterium
TCTTTGTCTTCAGCAGGTAAGATGGGTTTTAGAGGTTCTAAGAAGAACACTCCTTACGCAGCTCAGATGGCAGCACAGGATTGTGCTAAAGTAGCATTTGACCTTGGTCTAAGAAAGGTTAAGGCATATGTTAAGGGTCCAGGTAATGGTAGAGAGTCTGCTATCAGAACTGTACACGGAGCTGGTATCGAGGTTACTGAGATCGTTGACGTAACACCACTACCACATAATGGTTGTCGACCACCTAAAAAGCGCAGAGTTTAATATTTTTTACTAATTGTTCTAATCTTTTGGTTTTGAATGATTGCAAAAAACCTCTCTGCAATCGCGGCTAGATATTAAGAGATTAGGGTACTAATTTTTAATAATAATGGCTAGATATATAGGTCCTAAAACTAGGATTTCTAGAAGATTTGGTGAAGCTATTTTCGGTCCAGATAAGGTATTGAGCAAGAGAACAAACCCTCCTGGACAGCACGGTGTAAACAGAAGAAAGAAGTCTTCTGAGTACGGTGTTCAGCTTAACGAAAAGCAGAAAGCAAAATACACTTACGGAGTGTTGGAGCGCCAGTTCCGCAACTTGTTTGACAAGGCTGCAAGAGCTAAAGGTATTACTGGTGAGATCCTACTTCAGCTTCTTGAGTGTAGACTTGATAACATTGTGTACCGTTTGGGTATTGCCCCAACAAGATCAGCTGCTCGTCAGCTAGTGTCACACAAGCACATTGTTGTAGACGGTCAGGTAGTTAATATCCCTTCATACTCAGTTAAGCCAGGTCAGGTTATCGGTGTACGTGAGAAGGCTAAGTCTCTTGAGGTTATCGAGAACTCATTGTCTGGTTTCAATCACGCTAAGTACGCATGGTTGGAGTGGGATAACGCTTCTATGTCAGGAAAGTATCTACACATTCCTGAGAGAGCAGACATTCCTGAGAATATCAAGGAACAGTTGATCGTCGAATTGTATTCAAAATAATAATTAACGCATGGCTATACTCGCATTTCAGAGACCGGATAAGGTTATAATGTTAGAGGCGGATAGCTTTCATGGAAAGTTTGAGTTCCGTCCGTTGGAGCCAGGTTACGGTATTACAGTAGGTAATGCTCTGCGTCGTATCTTGTTGTCTTCTCTTGAAGGATTTGCTATCACTTCAATTAAGATCGCAGGTGTTGACCACGAGTTTGACGTGATTCCTGGAGTAATTGAAGATGTTACTAACATCATTCTTAATCTTAAGCAAGTTCGCTTCAAGAAAAAAGTGGATGAGTTTGAAGAGGAGAAGATTTCAATTAACGTATCTGGAACTGAGGTATTCAAGGCCGGCGACATTTCTAAGCACCTTACAGGTTTTGAGGTTTTGAACCCAGACTTTGTGATCTGTCACATTGATCCTAAGGCTTCGTTCCAAATCGATTTGAAGATCGGTAAGGGTCGTGGTTATGTTCCTGCTGATGAAAACAAGGTTAGCGGCTCTGAGATTGGTGTAATTGCTATCGATTCTATTTATACTCCTATCAGAAACGTAAAGTACACTGTAGAGAATTATAGAGTTGAGCAAAAAACTGACTATGAGAAGTTAATTATTGAGATACAAACTGATGGTTCTATCCATCCTAAAGATGCTTTGAGAGAGGCAGCAAGAATCTTGATCTACCACTTCATGTTGTTCTCAGACGAGAAGATCACTCTTGATTCTTCTTCTGACAATGATAATGAGGAATTCGATGAAGAGGTTCTTCACATGCGCCAACTCCTAAAGACAAAGTTGGTCGATATGGACTTGTCTGTACGTGCTTTGAACTGTTTGAAGGCTGCAGACGTAGAGACTCTTGGCGAACTAGTTGTATTCAACAAGACAGATCTATTGAAGTTCCGCAACTTTGGTAAGAAGTCGTTGACTGAGCTTGATCAGTTGCTCGACAACTTGAACTTGTCATTTGGAATGGATATTTCAAAGTATAAATTAGATAAAGAATAAATCATGAGACATAATAAGAAATTCAACCACCTTGGTAGACAAAAAGCTCATAGAGATGCATTGCTATCTAATATGGCTTGCTCTTTGATTAAAGCAAAGAGAATCAACACTACTCTAGCTAAGGCTAAAGAGTTGAGAAAGTATGTTGAGCCTCTTTTGACTAAGGCAAAGGACGATTCTACTTCTTCTCGTCGTGTTGTATTTAGCTACCTACAGGATAAGGAAGTTGTTAAGGAAATGTTCCAGGAGGTTGCTCAGAAGATCGCTAACCGTCCAGGTGGATACACTCGTATCATCAAGACTGGTTACCGTCTAGGTGACGCTGCTGAGATGTGCTTCATCGAGCTTGTTGACTACAACGAAAACATGCTTAAGGGTGACGCTGCTAAGAAGCCTGCTAAGACTCGTCGTTCTCGTAGCAAGAAAGCTGCTGCTGAGACTACTGAGGCTGTTGAGGTTGCTTCTGAAGCTCCAGCAACTGCAGAATAATCTGAAAAGATTTTCTCAATATAAGAGAGTTGTTTGCGTAAGCAAGCAACTCTTTTTTGTTTGTAAATAACGTGTCTTGAACTTAGATAATACTGTTTAGTCAACTCTGTATCTTTCAGCTGCTAAAATCAATTCGTTGGCTATCCTCTGTTTTAGATGTTTGGGCTCAATGACTTTTATATGTGGACCATATCCAAGAATCTTACGTTCTAATTCGTGGTTGATTATAATTCTTAATCGAAAGATTTTGCTCCCGTCTACATTTTCCTTTTCTATCTCTTGTGTATGATGGAATGGCTTTGTCTCTACATACGGAGCTTGTT
>CAMJFV010000412.1 GCA_946405045.1 uncultured Bacteroidales bacterium
TTCTAATGGCAATTTATATTATATTTCGTTCGATTCAGATTCTGAGATTCCCAATTTCTCAATCGGTAAACGTACCTATACCCTAAATGAAGACAACACATTAGACATTCCAATGCCACCATCAATCCATCCAATTGTTGTTTCTGATTGATCAACAAAAAGGAATCTATATGAAAAAGATTTTTAATGTGATCGGCATCTGTGCCTTGATGTGTTATCTCTTCATATTTCCTTCTTGTGAAAAAACTTATGATGAGGATGAACTTTTAAGTGATATCGAGAAAAAAAGGAATGAAATTGAATTAAAAGAGAGGACTCTTGTCTTTGCTGGAGACACATTTCAATTGCCTGCAAGAATCCATCAAATTGACTCCACATATTTTTATGGTTCTCCCGATTTTAATACTTACACTTACTCGTTCAACACTTCCGAAAAAGAAGCTATCATACAACGTCTGTTCGAATTGACGTCAAAACTGTCTGAATACGGGAACTTTGAGCTACAAAGGGAAGATATACGTTTACGTTACGGTGTCACACCATTGAGTGAAGCTAAAATTGAAGTTTCAAATGATGCTACACATTGGTATTTTTTGGGTTCTAATAGCAGTTTATACTATATTTCATTCGATTCTGAGAACCCCTATTTCTCTATCGGTTTAGGATCGTACTCTATAAATGAAGACTACATTATAGACGCTCCTAGTATTCCTTTACCTCCTATAATCGTTTAACTAATAGTTTATATATGAAAAAGATTTTTAATGTGATCGGCATCTGTGCCTTGATAAGTTATCTGTTCATTTTTTCATCTTGCGAAGAGTCTTACGATGAAGAGGAACTTAACAGAGACATTCAAAAGAAATTAGCTGAGATGAAAGCTGCAGAAGATGCAAGGAAGGCTGAAGAAGAGGCAAAAAAAGTCGATTTTGTCACTTTTGGGGCAGACACATTTCAGTTGCCCGTGAAAGTAATGCCTATATTTCATGAAGCGATAATAACCGAATGGCCTGCTTTTCAAGCAGATGCCTACTACACTTATTCCGTAGATCCTGCTGACGTAGAGGCTGTAAAACAAAGTTTATACGAGCAAACCGCCGCACTTTCTGAGTATGGCAACTTCATGCTTGACAGAATGAAGACAGAATTTACATATGGAACGCCTTTGAAAGATGCACTTAGCAAAGTGACAGATGAACACAATGAATGGTTTTACGTAGGAAAAGACAGAGAACTTTATACAATCACATTCTCTGAGGATTCTACTAATGTAAGTTTTAGAATCAAAGACTCATGGTACCCTATGGGACCAAATGAAACTGTAGAAGGTCCGTTTTTAATAATGACATATTATGTCGAATAAATCTGAACGCAATGTTTATACGACATTCTAATTTGACTAAACGGGAACGGAAACAGATGGCATTTCTTCAACATATCTTATGTGATTTTACCCAATGAAATTGAGTGTGGCTGTCAATCAGCCACCTTGCCAAACAAATCAAAATAGTCGCAGTCTGTGATCTCCACATTGTAGAATTCGCCGATTTTCATATCATTGTCTGCCTTCTTCACCAACACTTCCTGATCCACCTCTGGAGAATCATACTCTGTGCGGCAGATGAAATACTCCGCGTCTTCACGGTCGACAATCACCTTCATCGTCTGCCCTACCCTTTCGCCATTCTTCTGCAAAGCGATTCTCTCCTGCACTTTCATCAGCATGTCAAGACGCTCCTGCTTTGTCTCAAACGGAATGTCATCTTCATAATGTTTGGCGGAGTATGTGCCCTCTTCCTCTGAATACGCGAACGCTCCCATACGGTCGAACTTTGTATCCTTGACAAACTGCAAAAGTTCATTGAAATCCTCTTCTGTCTCGCCGGGATGTCCTACTATGAATGTTGTTCTCAATGTGATGCCTGGCACTTCACGTCTCACTCTTTCTATAAACTCAATGGTCTCCTCTTTTGTGACGTGGCGAAGCATCTTTTTTAGCATTCCTGTGGAGATATGTTGGAATGCGACATCTAGATATTTGCAGACGTTGCTGCGTTCGTTCATCACTCGCAACAAGTCCCATGGAAAATCAGACGGATATGCGTAATGCAGACGTATCCACTCAACTCCTGGAATGTCCGACAGTTTCTCTACAAGCTCCGGAAGCATCACCTTGCCATACAGATCCTTGCCATACGACGACAAATCCTGCGCGATCACCTGCAACTCCTTCACTCCCGTCGCAACCAGCCTTTTCGCCTCATCAACCAACTCCTCCATCGGAATTGATGTATGCGGACCAGTTATAATCGGTATCGCACAATATGAGCAACGTCGGTTACAACCTTCTGAAATCTTCAAATACGCATAATGCTTGGGTGTTGTGACATCACGGCTAGTGGAAAGTGTGTCATCATATGTGTGGCCAAGATCCGCCAACATCTTCTTCCAAGTAAACTTGCCATAAAACTTGTCTACCTCTGGAATCTCCTGCTCCAAATCTGAAAGATAACGTTCAGACAGGCATCCCATCACAAACAACTTCTCAATCTTATGCTTCTTCTTAAGTTCACATAGATTCAAAATTGTGTTGATAGACTCCTCTTTAGCATCCCCGATAAATCCACATGTGTTCACGACAACCGTGGATCCAATGATTTTATCTGAATCGTGGCGGCAATTATAGCCCTGTTTCTGCAACTGTGCACTCAGATGCTCCGAATCTACAAGATTCTTCGAACATCCAAGGTTTATAAACTCAATAGTGTTATTTTTCCTCATTCTTGAAAA
>CAMJFV010000413.1 GCA_946405045.1 uncultured Bacteroidales bacterium
ATTAAAAAAGTATTAAAAATGAAAAAAAATTTCACACTTGCAGTATTGTTAGTCTTGGCAAGTACAATTCAAGCACAGAACATTCGTGTCAATCTTAACGACGGTACAAATGTTGTTTACAACAAAGACTCGGTCTCTAGCATAGAATTTAACCCTGCTGCATATTCAGGGAAAATGTATTATGCGACTACAGACATGACTTTTGCAGAATTTTTCGAAGGAGAACTTCATACACCTGCTGAAGCCCTTATCGCAGATGGTGTTGATGTTTTTACATCAGCGACCAGTGGAAAAGCATCACGTTTTTCTTCTTGTGTCATATCTAAAGAAGGAAACCAGATTCTTGGTGTTAAGGCAGTTAGTGTCAGTATGACTGAGGATGTGTACAATAAACTTACTGATGAACAAAAGGCAAGATTCACATTCGTTGAAGATTCTGTTTTTGCCTCTTCAAAACAACTACTTTCCAACGGTTCATTCAGTGCCTACACTGCGGCACCTGTTGTGATGGAATGTTCATCAGTCAACCTATCTTCTGGAACTTCCGCCAATTGGGGCAATTATGTCATTTCTCTTGGCATTGATCGCACTGCTATTCCTTCTGCTGACCTGCAGGGAGCCGTCATCACAACCACAAGCGGACAGAAATTCGCACTCACTCCACTCAATAATCTATGGCTCAACACGAGTGAACTCGCATTCAGCGTAAACTACTTCACCGAGCCTCATGGCAACCATCCTGCTTTTACTCATACCGCTGGTTTACAGGGAAAAACAATATCAAATATCACTTACTACCTTAAAGGTAAAGACAATGTATCCATCCCTTGCAACGTGTATGTAAAACAACAGACTGCCGCATCTGTTTCTTTGGACGGAGCCGCTGTCGCAGGAGTAAATCCGATTGTCAACTTGTTGATGAAAGATATACCTTCTGATGCCAACTACACATTGGCAAGCGTAAAGAAAGGTTCTGGCAGATCAGCAAAACTACTTGATACGGATAAATATACTTATTCAGACGGAGTTCTCAACATACTTGATACAGCAGCTGTTGGTGACAACTATAATGTGATCTTCAATTCAGACAAGTATGTATCTATAGGCTCTGGCATCAAATTTGGCTCTGACATTCTGCCAACAGAGTTACAGAATAAGCTGACAGGCACATACGTCGAACTATTTTCAGAAGAAGGAATTTTGGCATCGAAATGGGACAGTTTATGGATTGCAGAATGTTCAAAATATGTAGGTGAGGAAAATGCAGACTCTTCTGCTAATATGCTAAAATATTCTATGCTTGGCACACTGACTGGAGAAGAAGCTGCTGCAAAGTTTGGAGACGGAAGCAATGGATTCGCCCCAGATATTCAGTTTTCTTGCCATTTCTTGCACTCTGTTTCTAAATTTGTTTTTGATGGATGTACTATCAAAGGATTGGACTCAGATGGAAAAGAAGTGTTTGCACACAAATATGTAAAGGTCGGATACGATTCAGTGCTTGATTTCCATATCTATAAAAGCACAGATGACAATGAAGATGAATTCAAATTCTTTGCCTTACGTTCAGATAATCCATTTGACACTTATCATATTGAGTTCCGTTATGGCAGTAAGGAAGAAGGAATTCTTGATTACTTCTCTGGAAAATATGCATACTGGATGGCTGCCGGAGTATTGGAAAATGACGATAACCAGTGTGAAAAATCAATTCGTCTATT
Organism: uncultured Bacteroidales bacterium; assembly: GCA_946405045.1. Lineage (GTDB taxonomy): Bacteria > Bacteroidota > Bacteroidia > Bacteroidales > Paludibacteraceae > UBA1723. Next base: position 1,722 of record CAMJFV010000413.1, read on the forward strand.
TGTAAAAGAAAATCTTGAACCAAGAGTAGAATGAAAAGCAACAGCATATTTTGGTTTGTTTTTGTATCTATCTTGAACACGATTGTCGTCCATGCGCATACTTATCAAGCATGTACTTTTGAAGGAGATGTGTTCAACACTACATATCACATCACATACGAGGATATACAAAGGGACAAAAGAAAAAATGAGAATTGGCATGACAGCATCAAAAAGCTTTTCAAAGACTTTGACTATTCATTGTCAATGTTCAATCCAGAGTCTATAATATCCGCAATGAACAACAATAGTCAAGAAGCGAAAGCGAACCATTATGTGAAGACTGTCATTGAGAAATCTATAGATATTTCTAAACAAACGTCAGGAGCTTTTGATATAACCGTTGCCCCACTCGTCAACCTGTGGGGCTTCGGTTTCAAAAACAAAGAGAATGTTACACCTGAGGCTGTAGACAGCATTTTGCAGTTTGTGGGATGTAATAAAATCAGACTTGACAGAAAAGGAAGACTTCATAAAAAAGATCCACGCATACAACTTGACGCTTCAAGTATTGCCAAAGGATATATGTGTGATATTGTCGGGGATTGGCTGAAAAGTAAAGGTGTGGCGAACTACATGGTGGAAATTGGAGGTGAGATTGCACTGTATGGCAACAATCCCAAAGGAACAGCATGGAAAGTTGGAATAAATGTTCCGGAAGAAGACTACTTGCAACGTATAAATGGCATAGGAGGCATTCTTAAATTGAACGATGGAGGTATCGCGACAAGTGGAAATTACCGTAATTTCTACTATCACGACGGGAAACGTTATGCTCACACAATAGATCCGACAACTGGTTATCCTGTACAAAAAGACATACTATCCAGCACTGTCATTGCTCCTGATTGCATCACAGCAGACGCTTACGCCACAGCGTTTATGGTTATGGGATACGAACGTGCGTTTGATTTACTCGATAAAAATCCATCAATCTTGGCCTACTTCATAATCACAGACGAAAATTCGGAAAATGGATATAAAGTCATATTTAGTGAAGGTCTGAAAAAAGTATTAGACAAATGAG
>CAMJFV010000414.1 GCA_946405045.1 uncultured Bacteroidales bacterium
GTATGATAAAAATAAGACAAAACTTATTTGTGTACCAGGTGGTAAGAAAGGTAAATTTGTTGTTCCATCAGGTGTCACAAGTATTGGATATGGTGCGTTTTCTGGATGTAGTGGATTGACAAATATAGAAATCCCTTTTGGTATCACAGAAATTGAATATGATGTATTTTCTGGATGTAGTGGATTGACTAGTATAAGAATTCCATCGAGTGTAACAAACATTAAGAGTGACGCGTTTTATAGATGTAGTGGACTGACAAATATAGAAATCCCAGCGAGTGTCACAAATATTGGATATGGTGCGTTTTCAGATTGTAGTAGTCTAAAAAACATAAAAATTCCATCGAGTGTGACAAGCATAGGGAAAAAAGCTTTTTATGGTTGTGAAAATCTTGAAATCGTAATAGATAATTCAAAAGAGAATGTGAAGGTCGGGAGCGATGCTTTTATGGGTTGCAAGTCTGTGAAGTTTTTGAAATAATTTGCTTTTTTCCATGACAGTTTTCCACTAAGCAGAAGACAATCGGTGACGGAAAAATCATCAATCCTCCACCCTCAACCAACAATCATCAATCTTCCACCATCAATCATCAACCATCCACCATCAATCTAATTCGTCATACGTTTTCTTTCCTCTCAGCTTCGTCTGCACTATGATTGAGAAATCCATTAATCCTGACGGTTTGCAGACGGTCTTGCGGAGATTCTCATCTCTGTCTTTCTTCAATTCCGTCTTCATTTTAGCAAACTCACGTCTCGCTTTCCACACTGCTTTCACATTCTTTGTTTCTCCTTTAAGCAGGTATACAGCGGCTGCCATGTAGTCGAGGAAAAATCGTATGAAGAGGATTTTATTCGCGTCGACTGCATTCTTATAGATCATGCATAGATTATTGCGGAAGTTCAGGAATGTTTTTCTTGGATTGGACGCATCCAATGTGCCTCCTCCCACATGATATAGGATAGACGTCGGTATGCATCGCAATCTATATCCTCTCGACGCTAATCTCCAGCATAGGTCTATCTCTTCCTGATGTGCGAAGAATCGGTCGTCCAAACCGCCGTTCTCAAGATATTCTTTGCGACGAACCAGCATCGCGGCTCCTGTTGTCCATAACACATCCGTTTCATTATCGTACTGGTGGTTGTCGGTCTCGATATTCTCAAATATTCGACCGCGACAGAATGGATATCCATATTTGTCGAGAAATCCTCCTGCAGCTCCGGCGTATTCAAACTTGTCTTTCTCTTTCTGTGCCAATAGTTTTGGCTGGACACTCACCACGTCGGGATCTTTATCCAAAGCCTCCACCAACGGTTCCAGATAGCCTTCCGTCGCCTCCACATCTGAATTCAACAGCAGTATATATTCGTAGTCGATCTTGGAGATGGCAAGGTTGTAGCCACCTGCGAAACCGTAGTTCTTGTCAAACACCACCGTCTTCACACCCGGAAACTGTGTGCTTAGAATCTCAAGCGATTTGTCGGTAGAGGCGTTGTCTGCCACAATCACGTCGGCGAGATCTTCTGGTGTATATTTCACGACGGAAGGAAGAAACTGCTGAAGCATCTTCTCTCCGTTGTAGTTCAGGATGACTACTGCTGTTTTTTTCATTTTTTCTTAATAATGTCGGGTTGGTTTGAAACCCATATAACAATTATTGTTTTGCCTTTTTGAATTCCTCGTTGATCTGCTCAATGTAGTCGAGAACATCGTCGATTCCGATTCTTTTTTCTGACGACGTTGCAAACATCGGAGGCAGTTCTTCCCATGTCTCAAACAGTTTGTCGTGATATTTCTTCAGATTATTGTTGAGCTGGGATTGCGACAATTTGTCGATTTTTGTAAAGATGATGGAGAATGGGATGCCATTGACTCCAAGGAAATTCATGAATTCCACGTCGATAGCCTGAGGCTCGTGGCGGCAGTCGATCAGCACGAAAAGATTTGTAAGTATTTCACGTTGAAGTACATAGCTTTTGATCATTTTCTCAAGATCGTCACGCATCTTTTTGCTGACAGACGCATATCCATATCCTGGAAGGTCGACGAGATACCATTCGCCATTGATCAGGAAGTGGTTCATCAAAAGTGTCTTGCCCGGTTTTTGTGATGTCTTGGCAAGATTTTTGTTGTCAGCGATCGCGTTGATCAGCGACGATTTGCCTACGTTAGACCTGCCGATGAATGCGTATTCCGGCATGTCATGCTGTGGTAATGCGTTTACTTTGGCATTGCTTATTACAAATTCTGCACTTTTGATCTTCATATTATACTTTTTTGTTCTGTGAAAAACTCTAAAATGGATCAGTCTTGCCGTTACAGTGCATGATTTTGTATATCATCTCCTGTAAAAGCTGGCTGTTGGTTGTGCCTGGCATGATGTCTACTCCTTTGCTTTTCATGTCGTATTCACGAAGGATGCCAATCACTTTAAGCACTTGGAAACCATTGTATTTTGACGTGGCTTCACGATATTGTTTGACGAAGAATGGACGTATGCCCATTTTGTCGGCTGCGGATGTGTCGTCCATGTTTCTGCAGTATTTGAAGTATACCATCAGATTCTGGAAGAACGTGAAGAAAACAGCCACGATAGGAGGCAGTTCCACTTTGTCGCCAGCCACCACGATAGCGAGAGTGTTGGCTTTCTGCACATCTTTAGCGACGACAGCGTTGAGCAGCTCATACGAGTTGAACTCACGGTTCATGCCGACGATCTTCTGTACGAGTTCTTCGGAGATCATCCTCTCGTCGCCTTTCAACGCAAGAATCAGTT
>CAMJFV010000415.1 GCA_946405045.1 uncultured Bacteroidales bacterium
GATCGGAGAGAAAAATGTATATCCCACCCATATTGCGAAGACTGTGTTTTTCTGGCCCAACGCCTGACCTCCACTTATCTCGTCGTCGTACTTTCTGCCAATCAGTTTGCCGAATGCGAATTGTGCTATACATGCCACCAAGGATGCCAAACCAATACCTATCACAGTTGCGACGGTGAGGTTCTCTGCCAAGACTGCATATCTTACAGTGACAGCGATCGCAATGGAAAGAGAAACAGCCCAGATATAGAAAGCAAGATTTCTTGTAGAAATAACACTGTTGTGGAATTTCGGCATTGTATACCTTACAAGTACAGCCAAAAAGAACGGACAAATAAGCATCGGGAACACCTTAGCCATAATCTTGAAAAAGGCGACCCAAAATGTGATGCCACTCTCAGGATTCAGAATCGGCACGATCGCCGACACTGCGACAGTTGTAACAAGATTGATAAACATAGTATACGACACCAACGTCGCTCCATTTCCTCCAAGTTTTTGAGTGAGCACAGCGGCTGCTGTAGCTGTAGGGCAAATAAAACAGATCATCGCCGACTCCCATCTGATTCTATAGACACTGTCAGGGAATAAATAAACCAAAAATCCAGTCAAAACAAAAATCAGAATCTGGAATGCGAGTCCGTAAAAATGCCAGCGTTTCCAACGCAAATCACGGATATCTATCTTACAGAAAGAGATGAACAGCATCGTGAAAATCAGAATCGGCTGGACTACAGCGACTATATCCGCTGCATTTGCACGCCATTGCGTCGAAACAGGAAGCAAAAAATGCCAAATCAAATAACATGTCGCGCCAAACACCATAGCGCAAGGCAATGTCCAATTCCTAAGAAATTTAATTACCGAATCCATCTTTATATATTTTTCGGATGCAAAATTAGTAAAAAATCCACAACTATATGCTAAACAACACATTCTTAATTCATAATAAAAATGAAGGGCTGTACCAAAAGATACAGCCCTTCATTTTAAACGTGGAGATGGAGGGGGTCGAACCCTCGTCCAAACGAGGAATCAATATGCTTTCTACATGCTTATTCCAGCCTTCGGTTTTCGAGTGTTGGCAAGACCTGGACCACCAACCAACACCTTAGTCTGAAAATTTCATGCCGTCATCCAGACTCTAACGACACTATTCCCGATATTCTGCGCCTCGCTGATCCAATCGCCTCAGGACATGGGCTTGGGGAGACGTCTTGTCTCAGCAATCTTAGCTGAGATAAAGCTAACTTACTGTACTTCGGTTAGGCTGCAAGAGCATAGTTATTCTCGCCAGTTAAATTTTTGGTCTCCAGATTATAGTGCTAGCCACCAGCGCACTGCATGCTTACATACCGCTTCTGCCCGCTGTCAAAACCGGTCATCCCCATATTTTGCGATGTGATTCCATAAAATCACATCGCAAAATTAAACCTTTTATTCTTCTTACGCAATAGTTCTAAACGCTTTTTACTTTTTATCACCATAAATCGAATCTGACGGCAAAACCGACGGATCCACAACTTGCTGCTTATTCACAGTTGTATCTGATGCAGGAACATCACCTTCCGTGTCACCATCAGTACAAGAAGCCAATGCAAGTGTAGATGCAACCACAGCAGTAGCTACAATCTTCAATGGAGCGACACCAATAATCTTCGCTTCCTTCTTCTCCTTTATCTGACGTGTCAACTCCGCAAGTTCAGCCTCACACTTCGGGCATGTGCCAGAGCATTCACCCTGATGGTTGCAAACTGTAGGCTGGTAGTCAATTCCATTTGCTTTTGCCAATTCCAATCTGACTCTCTTTAATTCGTCGCAAATTATTCTTCCGTTTGTTTTCATAATTATTTATAAATATTAATCATTACCCAATACACGTCCATTTATTTTTCGATATCAGACACGCCCAACCGTCAACCCTTATTAATCTCCGTCCTATAATTAAAAATATCAAAATCAGAAAAGCCCATCTCTTTTAATTTGGCGACGCTGCTATCCTGATCCTCTTTCGTATTATATTCAGGAATCGACGGGATACGTATCTTGACTTTGTCTTGTATTCCTCGCAAAAGTTCCAGGTTTTCCATCACCTGATCATTCGTCTTACCTGTGTAAGACTTGTAGATTTCAGGATTCATATCTTTGATATCCACAATCCAGCAATCAATCACTGGCAGAAGTGCTTCAATATTCTTTTTCGGAACATTCAATGCTGTTTCTATGGTCAGTTTCCAATCTGGCCCACAAATATCTCTAAACTCACGTATGAACTCATATCTCAAACTGGGCTCGCCTCCTCCAAAACAGATTCCTCCTCCTGTAGCCAGAAAATACAGTTCATCAATCTTCACCTTTTCATACAGATCCATTGAAGAGAAGACTTTTGCCGCTTCAATATTCCTTAACGAATGGGGATTCAAACAATACTTGCAACTCAACGTGCAAGTATGGAATGCGGCAAGTGTCGTCACTCCAGCACCGTCAACAACAAGTCTATGACGTGCAACACCTATGAATGGAGCCTCCTGCATATCAACAAATCTTTAGCCACTCTGAAATCTTCACTGCGACATTGTCGCCATCCACTGCCGAGCTTGTGATTCCACCTGCGTATCCAGCACCCTCACCAGCCGGATAGAGTCCCTTTATCTGGACATGCTGCATCGTCTCCATATCTCTTGGAATACGCACAGGCGATGACGTACGGCTCTCCACTCCGATAATCACCGCGTCGTTGGTCAAGAAGCCCTTACGTTTCTTATCAAACTCCACAAATC
>CAMJFV010000416.1 GCA_946405045.1 uncultured Bacteroidales bacterium
TTGAATACCTCTTTGTCTTTGAATTCTATATTTCCCATACGCTCCATATTTTTCAAAGACAATTAGAGAGATCCCATAACCTCTTGAATACCTCTTTGTCTTTGAATTCTATATTTCCCATACGCTCCATATTTTTCAGATTGTAGATCCATTCCTCAAAGTGGTCTGCACATCCATTGTTTGACTTTTTGAACTTTGGCAATTGTATGAAATAGCCACGTATTTTATCGCTGATTGTTTTGTTTGTTTTGGGGTCCATCAATCTCATTTCACAAAGCACGTCCTTGTTGTCTTTGTTGTCGAACAAATTGAAATGTGTGATGAACACGCCAATGACTGCGTTGATTCCGTACTCCCACTCCTCACCTTTTTCTCCTTGCATGGTGATCGCCCTTGAAAGATAAAACAAAGCTCTCTCCACAAAGTAATCTTGTCTTTTATTCTGCATCTCAATGATGACATGTTTGCCATTGTCTAATTTGCAGAACAAGTCGAAGATTATTGATCTTCTGTCATTTTCTTCCGATACGAGTTCCTTGTTCTCATACGTCAGATCAACAATAGGAGCCTCTGTGTCTACAAAAGAGTTAAGAAAATCCATCAACAGGATTTTATCACCAAAAATTCTCTTGAATCCTTCGTCACAAAACGGATTCAGCATTACTGCTTTTTCTTCTTTCTCCATTTTTGAACCGTTACTAATATGGTTTTGAAAATTATATTTTGCCACAACTTAGGCAAAGTTTTTATAATCGTCTTTATTTATATGTGACAAAGATAAATCTAATTTTTATTTGCAACAACAGTATGAGATTTTTTGTTTGACTTATATGACTATGAATCAAAATCCCGCAGATGCGAAGCATCCACGGGATTGTATTTAATTCAGCATTCAGCATTTATAATTTTTCATTTCACTATTACCGTCTGTGCTTCTTTTCCACATTTGACGATATAGATTCCTCTGCCGAGATGGATTTTTGTGATTGCTGAGTTGACGGTGCCGTTGGCGAGCATCTGTCCATTGATGTCGTAGACAGAATAGTCTTCTCTGACATTCTCGTCTAACGATATTATTACCACCTGCTCATTTTGTGTGTAGACAAGTGTCGTTCTGGATGTCGTGTTTTCGACAGTTGTCTCACTTGACATAGGAACGGCAGTGAATGGAACCGACAGAATTCGCCATTCACGATGGACATTGGCTCCGGTCGCTCCTGTCTGCCATAATCCTACTTTTGTGCCGATCTCAAGATGCTCTCCTTCCAGATCTAGCAGTTTGTCGTTGGATACGGATATCACTTTGTAACTGTTGTCGCCAATATGCTCCACCTTAAACTGTTGGCCTTTGTTTGATTCATCAAGTTGTGAAGTGGTCAAATAGTATGATCCATCGTCTGTCAACGCATATTTCCTTCCTTCCAACATTGTGTAAATATTGTAGTTGCCGTTATCTAATTTGTTAAAATACCAGCGTTGCATAGAGTCTGCCACACATAATGAACTTAGTTGCAATGCTCCTCCGTTCAGTGTCAACGGTGCTGTGCTGGCTCTTGGCACAATTAAATATGGGAATCCTTCAGTAAAGTTTTCCATTCCATTGCCTGCTTCCGTTGCAAACACTAATGTGGAGATTTCCTCTCCTCCCATAGTGTAGTCGACTCTTCCGTCGACAACCTCAACATCTGCCATACGCTTGCAATCCAAACGGGAATTTGTGACATACAGTTCTGCTAGACCATCAACTTTTTTCAGCAATGAAAGATCAATACTGATGTTTTTCTCCTCAGTGGCGGTGTTGAGCATCACTACAACAACCTTGTCGCCTGATGGACTGACCGCAGCCAGGATATCATTTCGTCCTGTTCCTAACATTGTATAACCTTGACGGATAAAACGAGTGACCTGCATGCGGACGTAGAAATTCTTTACGATATTGTATGTCTGGTTGCTGAAATTACCTTTCACCATACACCATTGGTCGTTGTTCTCCTCCACAAACTGCCAATCGATCCATGCTTGTGGCTGAAGATAGTTGAGGTCGTCGAACATACGTTGTGCCAAAGAGAGATTGCCTGCCAGTCCATTTCCTCCGGCTCCTGTCTCAGACATCCAGAATGGCAGACGAGTCTCTGTCACCAAATCTTTCAGATTTGCTTTGTCTCTTATATCACCTCCGTATGTATGCACGTTGAACTGACCTAACATCGGAACAATATCTCCCTCTTTCACAAATAGTTGCAATTCTCCGATGGCTGTAGAAACACTCGTCTCGTCGGAAGCGGATAGCACCGTCTTCAACCCTGAATTTTTCAATTTCGGATAGATCACACGGATAAGGTCCACTTGTGATGAAGGGTCGAAATGACATCCCTCCTGTCCTCCGTTCTCTCCCCAGTAGTTTGTGTTAGGCTCGTTGAACGGATCCAAAGTTTTGAACTCTATTCCATATTCATCCTTATAATGTTTGCAGACGTCGATCAGATAATCTGAGAATTTTCCGTAGTATTCTGGTTTCAAATTGTCTTTGCCTGCATCTTTGTTTCCGGAAGCACAGCCACTGTATGTCATCCAATATGGAGCAGAGTTGGAGAACGCTTCAAAAATGGCATCCTTACGAGCCTCATTCAGTTTCAGCATCACTTTGCGTTGTGCAGCGTCGGCATTCCAATCATAATCGGAATACTCGCTTGCCTTGAATCCCTCCATTTCCGCACGTTTGCCTTTGCCGTTGCACATGTGTCCGTTGTAGTGTGACGGATGGTCTCCTCCACCGATG
>CAMJFV010000417.1 GCA_946405045.1 uncultured Bacteroidales bacterium
CCACCCCGTCTACCTTCGACGACATCATACTCGTCGCCGACGGGGATTATCTTACGGGACTGTATTTCATCCATTCGCAAGAAGGGAAGAGATATCAGAAAGATGGGCAGGAAGCCGACCTGCCTGTTTTTCAGGATACTCGACGTTGGCTTGACAGTTATTTTTCTGGGCATCAGCCCAACTTCACTCCACGTTACAAATTGGATAATGCCACATCATTCCGCAGAGAAGTGTCAGAAATAATGTGTACAATTCCATACGGCAAGACAGTTACCTACGGAGAGATAGCCACACAAATAGCGGAAAGACACGGATTAGAGAGGATGTCAGCACAAGCAGTAGGCGATGCGGTAGGTTGGAATCCTATCTGTATAATCATTCCCTGCCATCGGGTGATGGGGGCAAACGGCAAACTCACAGGCTACGGAGGAGGCATCAACAATAAAATCGCACTTCTGCAACACGAAGGAATATTCGAGATAATTTGAATTGACATCAACAAAAAAGAGCTATATTTGCAGAAACAATAAAATTTTATCCTCAAAAAAAACGATACCAATTACTATGACAAAAGAATTTGGCCCCTCAGTAATAGAAAACTTAAAGTATTACGTATATTGTCTTGTTGATCCCAGAACAAATAGAATTTTTTACATTGGGAAAGGGAAAGGCAATCGACTTTTCAACCATGCAAATGATGCATTGGATGAAAATATTTCAAGCCTAAAACTTGAAACCATCAGGGAGATTCGTTCAAATGGACTTTTGGTATCATATTATATCATTAGGCATGGTCTTAAAGAAGAAGAAGCTTACCTAATAGAATCTGTTTTGATAGACCTTCTAACTTACAACAATTTTAACACAGAAACCATATTGACAAACATTCAATCTGGACATCATCAATGGGATAGAGGAATAAAAACCGTTGATGAAATTGGTTTAATTTATGATTGTAATGAAATAAAGCCAAACTCAAACGATCGACTTATATGTATAAATATCAACAAAACCTATAATAACGGAGAACGTGAAAATATTTATGAAGCAACAAGAAAATATTGGAAAATGAATGGGCGACGAGCAATGTCTTCTACATACGTATTATCCGTATACAAAGGAATTGTCAGAGCTGTATTCAAACCAACTCTATGGTATCCATCTCAAATATATAAAGGACGTTGGGAGTTTGAAGGTATTGAAATTGAGGGTTCTCCTTATCTACACAAAAGTGTCAAAAATATTATTTCTCCTAGCCAAAACCCAATTTCTTATTATAACATGTAATTTTTTGGTGCTGTCCTATTTTATGACTGATTTCAGTCTATTCTCCTCATAAAAAGTCGTAAACTTTCTCTGAGGTCTTCTATCATCTGTGGTTTTATATGAGCTCGCATTCGGCTCGCACTTTGGAATGGAGCAAGAAAATTCAAAATCGATACCCAACTAAATCCACCTAAAAAAGCATAGATTTAGTTGGGTATCGCCATTTTAAATTCTGGTTTAGACAAGACGGTAATTTTCTCCTCCATTCCAAAGAAATAGCATATCTTTGCAGTCAAAGACAAAAACTGAATTTGATTATGAAACAGACTGAACGTATCACGCAGATGGAAAACCTCTTCGACAAAAGTAACGAGGTGATCCGACAATTGCACAAAGCAGTTGATGATTTTTACGCTTTACAACCTGTCATCTCCGAATTGGAAGATTATTACAAAACCAATTGGCATGCCGACTTCGAAGCTGACGAAGAGGGTAAACTGCCTGCTGACCTCAAACGTGGTGTGCTTAGCGAAGATGGTCTGTGGGATTTGTTGGAGGAATACCAACGTCTGAAAGAGTGCTTTGAAGAAAACGAGTGATCAGAACGGCAAAAATCGTCCTGTTCGACTACAATAGTTTTCATATTCCTCTCCAAAATCACGACGGAGTCTATTCTCTTCTGTACGGACCTGCACAAGCATTATCACAACAAAGATGACAAACACCACCAATGCCTGCCATGTCCACAACCATGTACATATGCCTATCAAATAGACGAATGTTCCGCTCAACATCGGATTTCGGCTCAATCGATAAGGTCCATCAGTCATCAGATGCTGTGTGCGTGGTGCGACCTCATGTCCAAACGCATCCATTGGGTTGCCATTTCCCTTCCGTCGCATATAAACAATAGACCACACACTTATAACCAGTCCAACAACAGCCAAGACTGCTCCTGCCACAAGCCTCAACATATCTGTTGGGATCAACTCTGGTCTGCCAGACGCAAACCACATAATGGATGGCACTAAACCTACAAACAATACTCCACCTAACAGGTAGCCGAAAATTTCTTTTAATGTTTTCATAACTTTATATCTAATTGCATTTTAATTCTATATATGACAACTCAGAAAAAAGTTTTCTCTGAGATCTTTTATTCTCTGTGGTTTTTATTGTCGCTCGCCCCTACGGGCTCGCGATATGGTGGGAGAGGTTAGGGCGTTCCGCCCTTTACAATCCTCATTTAAAATCAACCTCTTTTCAAAATCACATCAACGAAGGAAGATGATCTTCTTGCCGTCTTTTATGTAGATGCTGGCAGGTTGTAATGAATAAACCCTTCTGCCAAACAAATCGTAGATGTATCCATCTTTAGGAGTTGTTTGTGAAATCACTTCGATATCTTTAACCTCAGTCAAATCACATTCCTCAAGATCTCCTACCAATGTGCCAAACTCTGCCCATCCAGAGGCCTCATAATCAGCAAGTGCACTGGCATATACATGAATGG
>CAMJFV010000418.1 GCA_946405045.1 uncultured Bacteroidales bacterium
CGAGGAGAAAAAAATAATGCATTTATAATCCTCCGATACAAAAGCGTTCGGAAAATTATAAATAAAGATTCAATACGAGCAATTGTACAGTCCAATGAGAAACAACGTATTTGACATAGTATCAACGACAGTCTTCGTACTCTCTGTGATCGGCATCATCCTATCACTGTATGAATACGACCGCTATCTGCTGTTGCTCTCCGTCATCTCCTTCGGAATCGCATTGAATGTCACAAGCCGAAGAATATATCTTCATGCCGCATTCATATCCACAATTGCCGGAATCATAATCGGATACAGTCTTTTCTCTCCAATAATAATGCTCCCAGCAGTTGTGCTTTGTGGTATCTATGGAGGACTTGTCATCAGTCTTCATCTGCAGGACAACAACGAGAAAAAGCACTATTTCGAACATCTCAAATATCTTGACGACTCCACGAACAACATCAATTCCTACAGCATCGGAATCCCATTCCTGTTCAGCATGGTGGTCAGAAGTGACGGATATATCACAGACAGAGAAAGAGATAAAGTGTTCGACTTCTTCAAAAAGAAATTTCCAAAGGAGTGTTTCGAGATGAACAACACATTCAAGCTCACACTCGGATACCATGCCACAGATTATAAGAAATATTGTGCGACGGTGCTTGCATATGCAGATAAGGTAGACGAGACATTCCCACTCGACCTATTCTATGCTCTGTATGACGTCGCATCAGACGATGGGTGCATAGTGCCTGAAGAAGCGGAAAAAATGCGTCAGATCGGCAAAACATTGAGGATAGACAATGAGATTATCCGTCAGATGGAGCATGCCCATGGAATAAGAGTCGTCATGACAGACAAAGAAGAGTCGAAAGCAGAGCTACGCAAAAAAGCCCTGCAAACATTAGGTCTTGACGAAAAAGCTGACGACTACACAATCAAATCAGCGTACAACGCTTTGGTGCAGAAGTGTCACCCACACAAGATGAAAGGAAAATCCACAGCGGAGACAAACGAACTGTTGAAACGCTTCGAGCAGATCCAGACCAGCTACGACGTGTTGTTTATGCAGAAATAACAATATATAACTGCACAAAACTTTGGCAAAATTGCATTTTCACAAAACTAAAAAATTGCGTTTTTGCGAATAATGCATTAAATTTGCATAATTTTATTTCATAAGACGCAAAAATATGAGTAAAGATACAATAAAAATAGCAGGCAAAACGTTTATTCCTATGATAAGCGCTGCGGAATTACACACGCGCGTCTGTGAACTAGGCAAGACTATTTGGCAAGAGAACGCGTCAGAAAATCCACTATTCATAGTGATGCTTTCAGGAGCCTACGTATTTGCCGCTGATTTGTTGAGAACTATCCCCACGGCTGTCGACATGGTATTCGTGAAATATTCATCCTACGAAGGCACACAAAGCAGTGGATCACTAAAACGAGAGATTTCCATTCCAGCCAGCGTCGAAGGCAGGACATGCATCGTGGTGGAGGATATTATAGACTCGGGCATCACAATGAAACAGTTTGCAGCAGACCTCAAAGCGATGGGTGCGACAAAAGTGAAGATCGCCAGTCTTCTCGTCAAACCAGAAAACAACAAAACTGACATCAAAGCCGACTATTGCGGATTCTCAATATCGAAAGAATTCGTGGTGGGCTACGGATTAGATTTCGACGGCAATGCGAGAAATCTAGATTCTATATATAAGTGCATTGACTAATAAAAGAGAAATTAAACGAATTTTAAACAAATAAAGATGAAAAACGTAGTGATTTTCGGAGCTCCAGGTTCAGGAAAGGGAACACAGAGCGAACTTATCATCAAGGAGTTTGGTTTGGCTCACATCTCAACAGGTGATGTACTAAGAGCTGAGATCGCAAACGGTACAGAGCTTGGCAAGACAGCAAAGGGTTACATGGACAACGGACAGTTGGTGCCAGACAGCCTAATCATCGACATCCTTGCATCAGTACTAGACAGCAAAGGTAAGAATATCCCAGGTGTTATCTTCGACGGTTTCCCACGTACTATCGCTCAGGCAGAGGCTCTTAACGCAATGTTGAAGGAGCGTGGCACTCAGATCAATGTAGTTGTTGGTCTTGAAGTTGAGGAAGACGAGCTTATCAAGAGAATCGTAGAGAGAGGTAAGACATCAGGTCGTTCAGACGATAACGCAGAGACAGCAAAGAAGCGTTTGTCTACATACTTCAACCAGACACTTCCATTGAAGGACTTCTACGTGAAGGAAGGTAAGTATGCTTCTATCAAGGGTATGGGCTCAATCGAGTCTATCTTCGCTGATATCAAGAAAGCTATCGAGAACGCTTAATAGATTACAACAAAACAACAGGTGCTGTATAAAACAGCATCTGTTTTATTTTGATTAATTTACACCCCATTATCAACAGTGAAGCTGGTATGGGAATAAAACGAGAGACATTGAACAAGACATGATGGTATTACCTTATGCTATAATTGTTTCTATAATCGCTTGTTGTCTCAACCATAAATTGAACATCAGCGACAAGAAGCAGATCAAAATAAAGAAAACTCTTAGTTTGATTACATTTATTATATTGCTATATATAGTATGCAATCTTGCGGTATTGATTGAATATCAGTTACACACACGAGCAATCATCCGTTTTGCGACAGAAAATATAGTAACAGTAAAGAATCACTACATATTAGGCAAAGGTTTATTTATCACGCTCTTCCTTTCAATAGTGACAATTGTATACAACTATTATGAATCAAAGGTAAGAGCTAAAA
>CAMJFV010000419.1 GCA_946405045.1 uncultured Bacteroidales bacterium
TAAGCGTTTGAATGTGGATGTGATCAGTAGAGCCGGGCTTGACATGTTGCAGAAGGCAGGCATTCCCGTCTGCCCAAAACAGATTGTGCCAATGATAATCAACCGTAAAAACGACGGGCAATGTCCGATTGAAAATCTTCTTAGAGAGACATTTGATGCTGAGGAAGGTATCAAGAAAATAAGCTCTTTCTTCAGCGACGAATACTCAGTGTAGGAACTAATTGACCACGTTTTATATTTAAGGGATGTGTTTGTAAAGAAACACATCCCTTTGTTTTTTGTGATTTGTTATGCTCCCGGTTTCTTGCTCTTCAAAACCTTGACATATAAATATATCGTGATTGCAGCAATTGGCACCTGTACCAAAAGCAACATTGCTAATGCGTCTCCACTCATATTTTAATCCTCCTCTATCCTTATTTGTTGTTGTTTGTTTTTCTTGTCCACGAAGTATATCATAACGCAAAGTACCACAAGACACAGCAATAATGATATTCGTGTTATGTCGACATACATCACGTCATTGTAGACGGTGCCTTCGCTGAGTGCGGAACCCGGTTCCACATTATCTCCGACTTTTACCACAGGTATTGTTCCTTCCGGCAATGACACTGTTTTGACTGCCTCTCCACAATTGATCTCTACAGCGTTGTCAGTCACTCCTGTCACTTGACCTGTATAGTCGGAATAATAGAAGTTTGACACCCATGATGAGTTTGCTCCTATTCCTTTGTGTGTCAACTCTCCGATAATCGACGAATTGTCGACCTCCCAACCAGACAATGATATCTGACTCCAGTCGTCATTCTTAGGCTTGATAAGCGCAGTAACAAAGATGAGGATCATCATTACCGGTGTGACATATCTTAGGATATATTTGAAGATTATTGGCAACTGCATTTCCGCTCCGTAGTGGATTATACGCCAACCTTTATCCAATCCCATCACCCAAGAGAACATGATTGTCTCGATCATACCGAAGAAGAAGAGCGCGAAAGTGCCAGCCCAGAAGTCGTACTGATCGAAGACACCTTTGTCGAAAAACAATACCGTCGGCAAAGCAAGGAAGAACAAGATCACTCCATATATCCATGATGCTTTCTTCTGATTCCATTTGTAACTGTCTGTAAAGAAAGTTACCAAAGGGGTGGAAATAGCGAGCGACGATGTCACAGCAGAGAAGAAAAGTAATCCGAAGAACGCAAGTCCAGCCAATGCGGAAAGCACTGGTCCCCACTGAGAAAACAGGTATGGAAGCGTTTTGAATCCGAGACTGAATCCTCCAGACTGGGTCATCTCAAGCACAGCTGGCACGCCAAAATATCCTACTGCAATCGGGAAAATGATCGCACTACCGAGGACTACCTCTGTGAACTCATTTGTGAATCCGGCAGTGAGCGAGTTCAACACTATATCATCATGCTTTTTAATATATGAAGCGTAACACTGTATACAACCCATTCCGAGCGACATAGTGAAGAATACCTGTCCACCGGCAGCAAGCCAAACCTTAGGGTTGGTCAAAGAGTCAAATTGTGGATTCCACAGATAGTTGAATCCATCCATGCTTCCGAAAGTCGCACCCGCGTCGCCTTTATCGAGAGTGTACGCTCTTACAACAAGGAATATTCCGAAAAGCAAAAGCATAGGCATCGCTATCTTCGCTACCTTCTCAATTCCATCTTTGATGCCTTTGGCAAGAATCCATACATTGAATATGATGCACACCAGGAAGCATATCATAGTGTCGTGGGGAAGGAATGAAGTGGAAACTCCAAGATCGAGGTATTTGCCGAAGAAACTAGCCACCTCTGTTTCTGACATTCCCATGAATGTGCCGCATACAGAATGGATGGCATACGACAATGTCCAACTTTCAATATAAACGTAATAAGCGCAGATGAGTGTGCTACAGAAAATGCCCATCGATCCGAAATATTTCCATATAGGATGACGGTGCGCAGATTGAAGGATCATAGGAGGGGAGTGATGTCCCGACATTCCACCTAGCTTTCCTGTACTCCACTCAATAAAGAGGAGTGGCAGACCAAGAAGGAAGAATGATATAAGATATGGGATAATGAAAGCACCACCGCCATTCTGAACAGCCTGAATAGGGAAACGTAAAAAATTGCCTAAGCCGACGGCATTACCTGCCATGGCAAGAATCAGTCCTATTCGTGAACCCCACGCTTGAGTCTGTTGATCCATTTCTGTCTTTTTCTTTGATTTTTCAGTAAAAATGTAGTTCGCTACAAAAATAATGCTTTTGTTTCTATAAAAAAATAATGATTTATTTTTATATAATACGGACATTCTCTATTTTTGTAAAGAGATAAAAAGGATTAATGGGGACATATTATCAAATCTTCAGTATGTGGATTTAGGAAAATCTTGAAATCTAAAACTGATTTTTATAGAGGTTCCATAAAATGAATGCCTATGAGATTTATTAATTTATTAAAATTATCTACCTTTATACTACTGACACTGTTTTCTATTTCGTGTCGGAAGAATACTACGATTTCTATTTGCGGAAAAATTCCTTCAGCGGCAGGCAAAATGGTTTATGTTGATAGTCTAACATCAACAAATCCTGTTTGTTTGGATTCTGCTATAGTGGAAGAAGACGGAAGTTTTAATATAGATATCAGAGCTGTGAAGAGAATGGCGTTCTTCCAGATGAGAGTCGATTCTATGTATGGTGCTTTTTGCGCAGATTCTACAGAAAAGATTGAA
The DNA here is from genome assembly GCA_946405045.1 of uncultured Bacteroidales bacterium. Lineage (GTDB taxonomy): Bacteria > Bacteroidota > Bacteroidia > Bacteroidales > Paludibacteraceae > UBA1723. The sequence goes on from CAMJFV010000419.1 coordinate 2,740, forward strand.
TTT
>CAMJFV010000420.1 GCA_946405045.1 uncultured Bacteroidales bacterium
AAGGCCAGGAACATACACGCTTTCTTCGTTATCTACTGTGTATAATGCATTGTATGCTTGTTCTGGTCCATCGTCATCAGGAACGTTGCGTAACATCAAATTAATGAGAGGTGGTAAGGAAATTGCCACAATTGATCTATATACATTCTTGACAAGTGGAAATCTATCCAACAATGTTTCATTGCAAGATCAGGATGTGATTTATGTTCCTCCATATGATATTCGAGTAAGTATCGATGGTGCAATGAAAAGACCTGGCGTATTTGAAATGAAACAAGGAGAAACATTAAAGAATTTGCTTTCTTATGCAGGGGGATTTTCGGAAAACGCATATCAGAATCGCATAACAGTACAACGTACGACGGAAAATGAAAAGAGTGTGGCAGATATATCAAGTGATTTATACGGAATGTTTTCATTGCAGGCCGGGGATCAATTTGTCGTGTCTGAGGTGTTGGATAAATTTTCAAACAGAGTGAAAATTTATGGTGGTGTGTTTCGTCCAGGTCAATATGCTTTAGATTCAGGAATGACGCTTATGGATTTGATCAAAAAGGCAGATGGATTAGTGGAAGATGCATATATGGAGAGAGCTACAATCACTCGTCTACGTGATGATTTAACCCCAGAATTGATCAGTTTCAACGTAAGGGATCTTGTTGATGGCAAATATAACATGTTGCTAAAAAAAGAAGATGAAGTGACAATCGGAAGCATAAGAGATCTCGAGGAGAAAAAAACGGTTTCTATTTACGGTCAAGTATTGTCTCCAGGCACATATCCTTACTATGAAAACATGACAGTCAAGGATTTGATCTTTTTGGCAAAAGGGTTCAAGGAGTTTGCTGCGATAGACAAAATTGAACTGTCTCGTAGAGTTAAAGATGATGGCAAATTGAAGGAAAATATAGAAAAAAATGAGATAAAGATACTTTCTGTAGACAGGAACTTGATCGCTGGAGATGATGCAGATATCAAGCTTGAACCAAATGACATGATTTCTGTTAGATTAAAAGAAGGTATTGAACCCAATAGAACAATGTCGTTATATGGAGAGGTCCGTTCTCCTGGTGAATATACGATCGTCAACAAGAGAGAAAAAATTTCTGATGTTATGGCACGTGCTGGCGGTGTGACATGCTATGCGTATGTGCAAGGTGCATTTTTAATAAGAAAAGGCTCACGTTCCGTAGCGGAAAGGATGAGAGACACAAAATTGATTCAAAAAATAGCAGAGACGGAAGGTGATCCTGAATTGATGAAACAATTACAGAACAGAACTGATCTTGTCGGTATAGATATGGAACGTATTTTAAAACATCCAGGATGCGAAGATGATATCTATATAGAAGATGGTGATATGATATATGTGCCAAAACAACTTCAAACAATCACTGTCAACGGAAAGGTTCAGGTGCCTGGAATGATGGTATACCAAGGTCGTTCTGCAAGAAAAGCCATTCGTCGATCAGGAGGCTTTGGCCAGCATGCTGACAAACGTCGTGTTTACGTGTCGTATGCAAATGGAGATATGCAGGCAACCGGACATTTTGCTTTTTTTAAGAACTATCCAAGAATAAAACCAGGAGCTCATTTATACGTTCCAGAAAAAGAAGAAACTAATGAAGACAGAAGAGCTAGAGCCAATTTCTTTGCAACTGTACTTTCAACGGTTGTGTCTTGTGCATCTGTTGGAGTGTCTTCTCTTGTTGTTATTTCGAATTTAAGAGATAGTAAAAAAGAGGGTGGAAATTCAACCTCAAATGAGTCAAAATAACTAGGGAAATGAATATCGATTTAGAAGATCTATTGCAAACGGATGAGCCTTCAGAAAGCAAAATCTCTTTTGCTGACATAAAGTTAATTGTAAAGGATTACTGTTCTTATCTATGGAATAGGAAATGGATCCTTGTAATAGCAGGTTTTGTAGGATGTATCATTGGTATTATTCATGCCTATATATATAAACCTACATATACTGCCACCTATAAATTTTCAATTGAATCAAAAAGTGGTAGCAGTGGGTTTAGTGCACTTAGTGTGTTGACCGGACTCGGTTCGTCGTCTGGCACATTTTCTGGAGACAATCTCGTTGAATTGTTCCGTTCTAGATCTATGGTGGAGATGGCATTGCTAAAGCCAATAGTCATAGATGGGGACACAATGAACCTGCTAGAGTACAAGATTTTAGCAGATAGTTCGAGACTTAAATGTGATGAAATAAAAGCAAAAGAAGATCCTTCTAAACCACATATCGCTACTATTTGCGATGTGACATTCCCTTATGGACAAAGTAGGGAAACATTTTCTCGTGAACAGGATAGTATTTTGATGGGTGTCGCTTTCGGAATGATGGCGAAAAACATTGAAATTGAGAAGATCGATAAAAAACTTTCTTATGCTTACTTTTCGGTGAATTCTAAAGACGAACGATTTGCAAAAGAATTCAGTTCGGCGATGATTAATACTGTGTTTGACTTTTTTCTTAGAAGCAAACGTGAAAATGTACAAAGAAACATAGATAAATTTCAAACAAGAGCTGATTCTATACGCAAAGAATTAAACAAATCATTATATGCCGTTGCTCATTATCGTGATTTGAATATGAATCCATCAAAAAATGTGCTAGGCGTTGAACAATTAAAATATCAGACTGATATACAAATTAATACCGCAGCGTATTCTGAAATAGTCAAGAATATTGAGGTGATGAAACTTGATTTGGCTAAAAGTG
>CAMJFV010000421.1 GCA_946405045.1 uncultured Bacteroidales bacterium
AGTAACTTTATAAGTATATACATCTTTCTTGAATAGACTTTTACTTTTTTCTTTCTTTGGTTCACTTTCTTTTATTTTTAGCTTTTCATTTACTAAACAAATCATAATGACCAGATAATAATCAAATAATTAGTGATTTCGAGCATCAATCATTAAAATGACTAAAATTCTGTTTGTTATAACTGATTGTGCAAAATTAGCTGTTTTTTTTTGATATAAAAAAGTTTATTTTTATCTTTTTATTTTGCAATTTATTGGCTAGTGCCGTTAAAAAACGTAACAACCTAACAATGAATGCAATTCTGCATTTAGCATTTATAATTCATAATTTCTTTCAGCAGTTGTTTGGTTTCTGTCAGAGAACTGACGTCGAATATCTCAAATGCTGGTTTGCCTTTCTTCTCTCCCAATTTGCATCTTTCCACATGTGACTGTAGGTAGGCGAGTATTTTGCCGAAGATTTCACTTTGGAAATATTGGTCGGTCTTGTCTGTTGTGAAATATGCGCAGACGTGATTGTTCTTGAATGTAAGTCGCTCAAAACCAAGATCGTTGGCTACCAACCTGATTCTCACGATATCCATCAGACGTTGTGCTTGCTCTGGTATATCACCGAATCGGTCTTTAAGATTCTTGGCAAACTTAGCCAGATCCTCTTCAGTCTGCAATGAATCCAGCTCACGGTATAGTGATAGTCTTTCACTGACATTCTCCACATAATCGTCTGGAATCAGCGCGGATAAATCAGTTTCTATGCTACAGTCTGTGCGTAGGATTTCGTTGGCATTGTTTGCGTTTGGATCATCTGCGAAAATCTCGTGGAATTCGTTCTGACGCAATTCTTCCACTGCACTTGCAAGAATCTTTTTGTATGTTTCGTAACCCAAGTCGGCGATGAATCCGCTCTGTTCTTTGCCAAGCAGATTGCCTGCTCCACGTATGTCAAGGTCACGCATGGCGATATTGAGTCCGCTTCCAAGCTCTGTATAGGTAGTGATGGCTTCCAATCGTTTGCGGCTCTCATCGCTCAAAGCCTCCATAGGTGGAGCCATCAGGTAGCAGTAGGCCTGTATGTCCGAGCGTCCCACACGTCCACGCAACTGATGAAGATCACTCAATCCGAAATTCTGTGCGTTATTGATTATTATCGTGTTACAGTTTGAAATGTCGATTCCGCTTTCGATGATGGATGTGCTTAGAAGCACGTCGTATTCATGCTGTACAAAGTCGAGCATGGCACTTTCAATCTCCTCTCCGCTCATTTTTCCGTGGGCGATGATCACTCGTGCTGTAGGCACTCCGCTGATTATGAAATGCTTTATATTGTCGAGATCTTTGATGTTGTTGTTGACGAAAAGCACCTGTCCTCCACGGTTCAATTCCGCTTCAATCGCTTTTGATACGATGGCCTTGTCGAATCGGCAAAGATGAGTTTCGACGGGATAACGTCCTGCTGGAGGTGTGTTGATGACGCTCAGGTCGCGCGCCCCAAGCAGAGAGAACTGTAGTGTACGTGGAATAGGTGTGGCAGTCAATGTGAGTGTATCCACGTTGACTTTCATCTCCTTTATTTTTTCTTTTGCAGTCACTCCGAATTTCTGTTCCTCGTCGATGATAAGCAAACCTAAATCGTGGAATTTGACACTTTTGCCAATCAACTTATGTGTGCCGATGACAATATTGACATTTCCGTTTTCAAGATTTTTCAAAACTTCTTTCGTCTCGGAAGATGATCGTGTACGGCTGAGATAATCCACTTTTATCGGCAGATCTTTCAATCTGCGAGAGAATGTTTTGTAGTGTTGGAAAGCCAAAACGGTTGTCGGCACCAGCACTGCCACCTGTTTGTTGTCGCACGCTGCTTTCAATGCGGCTCTGACAGCGATCTCCGTCTTTCCGAATCCCACGTCTCCACAAACAAGACGGTCCATCGGACGTGAACTCTCCATGTCTCGTTTCACGTCGGCTGTGGCTTTCGCTTGGTCTGGAGTGTCCTGGAATTCAAAGTTGGATTCAAGTTCTGCCTGCATGAAGGAATCTGGACTGAAACTGTAGCCTTGTTCCTTCTTTCGCATAGCGTAAAGCAGGATAAGGTCGCGTGCTATATCCTTCAGCTTTTCTTTAGTCTTGTATTTTATATTGTTCCAAGTCGCACCGCCAAGTTTGCTGATCTTTACATTTTCAGAATCAGCTCCACGGTATTTGGAAACCTTATGTAGTGAGTTAAGACTCACCATTATAAGTCCGCCATCCTTATAGTTGATGCGTACCATTTCCTGCTCAATATTGCCATTACGTTGCATTACAAGACCTCCGAACACACCGATTCCGAAATCGTCATGCACCACGAAGTCGCCGATGGAAAGATTCTTCAGCTCTTTAAGTGTGAGAGCCTCTTTTCCACGTCTGCTATCCTTATTGGTAAGCTGATAACGGTGGTAACGGCCGAATATTTCGTGTTCGACAAGCAAAGTGACGTTTTCGAAAGAAAAACCAGAATGAAGGGTTCCTGTGATAAATTCATAACCGTCTTCAATCTTAAGGTCGGAAAGGATCGTTTCAAGTCTTTCACGTTGACGGGCGTTTTCCGTTGCTATCAGTACGGATCCGCAAACTTCCTTCTGCTTTTTGATATAATCAGCAAGAAGATTATAGTTTTTGGCAAAGACGGGGCTAAGATTAGCGTCGGCAATGATTACATTTCTTTTTTCACCGTGGATGTTGAAGCATCTC
>CAMJFV010000422.1 GCA_946405045.1 uncultured Bacteroidales bacterium
AGATACGTCAGGTGTTAGTTCTCATTGTATAGATTATGGATCTATCAAAAATATGCCATATAGTGGTCCTGCGACTATTCGTTGGCAAAACAATCCAATAACAGGAATTCCAACTGCTGGACAAGATTTTTATTGTTCTTTGAGTATGCAAACAGGTATGGGATCATATGCTGCGGTAGGTGCGCAGGATTATGATTTAATGGGTCTTGCATATCGAGAGTGTAATATTAAATGGGATACAAAAGGAGATGCAACAGATATTTCTGTACCAGCTTCGGAAGAGTGTAACGTGGGAAAGAAGTCGAACTATATGCATGGTTGGGCTCGTCAGATGGGTATGATGGTTTTGTCTGGTAACTATCCTGCACCTTCTGCTATTGAAGGAAAGGCTAATATGAAAATTTATCGTGCCATCAAGGATAGTGTCACTTATTGTTATACTGGAGATTCTATTACATTTTTGCTCAGCTATCGTAATTATGGTTCGGTTGCAGCTGAAGACGTAAAAATAGTGGAGCATGTACCTAATGATTTTATCTTTGTCAGTGCATCGAATGGTGGCGTTTATAATAGTGCAGCACACACTATTACGTGGAATGTAGGAAAAGTTGATGGGTTCAAAAGTGATAATAAGGCAGGTTGGATACTTGATACTACTGCAGCGAATTACAAAGCTACTGTTGGTAAACTTTCTTACATCTGTAAGGCTGGTCCATCAGCTTCTGGTCGCTACTGTACGACTGCTGATATAACTTGTTCTAATGGTTATGGTTGGACAACAAATGAGTATCCAAACTATGTTACTGCGACAATGCAGCGTAACTGTGTTGATGTGGTGAAACGTTCCTTGATTATTGAAAAATCGGTTGATCGAGAAAAAATCAATCCGGATAATGTGGCTACATTCACAATTGATTTCGAAAATAGCTCTGAAGCTGGTTGGATAGATGGAGGTCGTCCTCGTGTTAATTTCTCATGGGCATTCCAAGATAAGGGAAGTCAAATGGAGGCAAAGTTCCGCTTGTTCAATGATGCTATAGAATCTTATATTAATTATGGTAATTATCGTATTTCCTATTATTTATATGATGCAGTTGTTTCTGGTATAGGAGGAAACGGTTGGAATGTATCACCTGCCATTTATGAGGGAGGAGATAAGTCTGGGTATAAGATTACACATGAAGAGGTAGTTGAAGGAGAAGATAAATATGGAAAGTGGAATCAACGTCTTTCTATGCAATTTGCTCCAAGTTTAGTTACGACTGCAATGCTTACTGCTTGGAATGCCGGTAATCCAAATTGTACAATTCATAAGGGAGGCGACGGAAACAGTGCGTATCCGTTACGTGTTGTAAACCAAATCAGTGGAAATAATTATTCTGATAAAGTAGTATGGTCGGACGACTGGTCTTATGGAGATTTTGTGGATGATGATGAAGGTTTGTATTACCCAATATCTCCTTCTTGGCAGAAACTAGATAAAAAGGGAGAAACGATTGAAGAGCCTGTTACGAAATGGTTGACTTGCGGTTGTTCAGAAGCGACAAAGACTGTGCCAAATGTGTTGGTAGAGGAATATGATGGATATGTTTGGCGTCGTATTTTGGGAAATGGACCGATGGCGGGACGTGATGTTGATAGCGTTTACGTTCGTGATACTTTACCTTTGGGTATGGAATTTGTCAGCTTTGTTGGTGATTGCCCTTTGGAAGAATATAAAGCTACTTTAAGAAATTATAAGTCTGCTGATGGACGTGACATTGTGGAGTGGTTTATCCCTAAAATGCAGGTTAAACAGAAAGGCAAGATTAAATATACAGCAAATATAACTTTCCCTTCTGGTGCTGATTGTCAAACAGAAGATGAAGACATTATTAATGCTGCGTGGATTTCTGCGGTTAAAAATTCTCCTATTTGTGATACGGCTCGAATTACTGTTACGTGTGCAAAAGTTCCAGATCCGATTATACCAACAACGATGACAAAAATATCGGACAAGGAGGCTTATGAAGTAGGCGATGAGATCACATATACAATTGGTTACAAACAAACTCATGGTGCTATATTTGATGATGCCGCTAAAGAAAGTAGTAATTGGTCATTAACGTCTTCTTCTTATGGCACGTCAATTTCAAATGGAACCGTTTCTTTGGCACAGGGTGCTAATGCAAAGTTCAATTATTCTTATTCTTCTAACATTTATGTTACCGCAGATTGTAAAGTTGGACAGGGTAGTTCTAAAAACGATGCTGAGTCTATAATATATTTCCGTGATAATATTCGTTTGGGAGTTTATATTAATTATGACGGTGGCGGATCTACAGAAATAAACTGTTATAAAGGATCCACTTTATTAAAGACAGTTACTTTGGCTTCTAATAAGACGTCATTCAATCTTAAGGCAGAACTTAATGGAGATATCTTTAGAGTTTGGTTAGATAAGGATACTACTAAGTTAGCTTCTTTTACTGTTGAAGGTGTTCCAACAACAGAAGGTTATTTCGGATTCATTGCTCCTGGAAATGGATCATGCTCATTCTCTAATATTTATGTTCATACCGATTACGCTTACGATTTGTCTATTGTGGATTTCGTTCCTGCAGAGGTTAGTGTAGATCAGGGATCTTTTGAGTCGTATCATAATGGAAAGAGTGCTGGTACAGGAAAATTCAATAAGTCTACTACAGGAGGTGACGATCAAGATCGTATTGTATGGACTGGCTTGGC
>CAMJFV010000423.1 GCA_946405045.1 uncultured Bacteroidales bacterium
CTACTCAGGTTCGCAGGCATTGAAGGCAATGCGCGAGGAGGGTATCAGCACAGTGTTGATTAATCCAAACATCGCAACAATCCAGACTTCTGCTGGTGTTGCTGACAAAGTTTATTTCTTACCAATCACTCCATACTTCGTTGAGGAGGTAATCAAGAAGGAGAAACCAGACGGAATTTTGCTTGCTTTTGGTGGACAGACAGCGCTTAACTGTGGTACTGAGTTGTACACAAACGGCATTTTTGAGAAATATGGTGTCAAGGTTCTAGGTACGTCTGTAGACGCTATCATGATCACTGAGGACCGTGACTTGTTTGTAAAGAAGTTGGATGAGATCAAGGCTCTTACTCCTAAGTCGGAGGCTGTTGAGTCGATGGAGGATGCTCTTCGTGTAGCTCACGAGATCGGATTCCCTGTGATGGTTCGTTCGGCTTACGCTCTTGGTGGTCTTGGTTCAGGTGTTTGCGAGAACGAGGCTGAATTCCGTGAACTTTGCGACAGTGCGTTGGCTCACTCAAAGCAGATCCTTGTTGAGGAGTCGTTGAAGGGTTGGAAGGAGATCGAGTTCGAGGTTATCCGTGATAAGAACGACCACTGCTTCACTGTTGTGCCTATGGAAAACTTCGATCCACTTGGCATCCACACTGGAGAGTCTATCGTCGTCGCTCCAATAATCTCTTTGTCTCAGGAGCAGATCACATTCCTTCAGGAGGTGGCAAAGAAGGTTGTCCGCCACATCGGAATCGTTGGTGAGTGTAATATCCAGTACGCTTTCAACGCACAGACAAACGACTACCGTATCATCGAGATCAACGCTCGTCTGAGCCGTTCTTCTGCTTTGGCATCTAAGGCTTCTGGTTATCCATTGGCATTCGTAGCCGCTAAGTTGGCTTTGGGTTACTCACTTGACCAGATCGGTGAGATGGGTACTTCTAACTCAGCTTACGTCGCACCGTCTGTCGACTATATGATTGTCAAGATTCCTCGTTGGGATTTGACTAAGTTCGCTGGCGTTGACCGTGAGATCGGCTCGTCAATGAAATCAGTAGGTGAGATTATGTCTATCGGTAAGTCTTTCGAGGAGATTATCCAGAAGGGCCTTCGTATGATCGGACAGGGTATGCACGGATTCGTTGGCAATAGAGATCTTGAGTTTGGCGACCTAGACAAGGAACTTTCTCATCCTACAGACTTGCGTATCTTCGCTATCGCTGCGGCTTTGGAGAAAGGCTATACAGTGGAGAGAATCGAGGAGTTGACAAAGATCGACATCTGGTTCTTGAACAAGTTGAAGAATATTGTAGACTACACTAAGGTAATCGCTAAATATAAGACTATCGAGGATATCCCAGCAGACGTAATGCGTGAGGCTAAACGTCTTGGATTCTCAGACTTCCAGATCGCTCGTTACTGCGAGAATCCATCTGGCAACATGGAGAAGGAGATCCTACGTGTTCGTGATTCTCGTAAGAAGAACAATATCGTTCCTGCGGTAAGAAGAATCAACACAGTCGCTTCTGAGCATCCAGAGTTGACTAACTATCTATATATGACTTACGGTGCTACTGAGCACTCTATCAATTATAATTACAAGAACGACAAGTCAATCGTTGTTCTTGGTTCGGGAGCTTACCGTATCGGTTCTTCTGTAGAGTTCGACTGGTGTTCGGTAAATGCTGTACAGACTGCAAGAAAGTTGGGTTACAAGTCGATCATGATCAACTACAACCCAGAGACAGTTTCTACAGACTACGATATGTGCGACAGACTTTACTTTGATGAGTTGAGCTACGAGCGTGTATTGGATGTTTTGGATTTGGAGACTCCTAAGGGTGTGATTGTATCTGTAGGTGGACAGATCCCTAACAATTTGGCGATGAAGTTGCACCGTCAGAATGTGCCTATCCTAGGAACATCACCAGTATCTATCGACCGTGCTGAAAACCGTCACAAGTTCTCTGCAATGCTTGACCAGCTAGGAATCGACCAGCCAAGATGGAAGGAGTTGACAAGCTTCGACGAGATTGACGCCTTCATTGATGAGGTCGGCTTCCCAGTGTTGATTCGTCCATCATACGTGCTTTCAGGTGCGGCAATGAACGTTTGCCACAACAAAGAGCAGATGCATACATTCTTGAAGGCTGCCGCAAAGGTATCTAAGGAGTATCCAGTAGTTGTGTCAGTGTTCATGCAGGAGGCAAAGGAGATCGAGTTCGACGCGGTTGCTAAGAACGGTAAGGTTATCGAGTATGCTATTTCTGAGCATGTTGAGTTTGCAGGAGTTCACTCAGGCGACGCTACACTTGTATTCCCAGCACAGAATATCTACTTGGAGACAGCCCGCAGAATCAAGAGAATCAGTAAGAAGATCGCTGAGGAGTTGAACATCAGCGGACCATTCAATATCCAGTTCCTTGCAAAGAACAATGATGTTAAGGTTATCGAGTGTAACTTGCGTGCATCACGTAGTTTCCCATTCGTATCGAAGGTATTGAAGAGAAACTTCATCGAGACAGCTACAAAGATTATGCTTGATGTTCCAGTTGAGACACCAGATTCTTCAACATTCGATATTGACTATGTTGGAGTTAAGGCATCACAGTTCTCATTCGCACGTCTTCACAAGGCAGATCCAGTGCTTGGCGTAGACATGTCGTCGACAGGAGAGGTTGGATGTATCGGAGCTGATTTCGAAGAGGCATTGCTTACTTCAATGATTTC
>CAMJFV010000424.1 GCA_946405045.1 uncultured Bacteroidales bacterium
TGACTCTAGACAAGAAATGCTTAAGAAAATGATCGTTCAGTATAATGCAGAGGCTGGGGTGCTTGATTCATTGCGTCGACAGGAGTATTTTTCTGAGTCATACAGAAAGAAAACAATGCAGATTGATGGTCCGATGATTGTCTCTGAGAGTAATCGTCAGTTGTTTCATGATGATATCCTAAAATTGAAAAATAAGAGCTTTGATTGTGAAATTGAGTTGCAAAAGAAAGTTGCCAGTGTGTATTTTAACCGTGATTTTGCAATAACATCTTCATCTTCAAAGGTTGTGACGTTATCATTGATATACGGGGGTATAGCAGTAGTTATCGCATTCTTCATTTTAGGTTTCTTTGACAAGAGAAAATCAATCAAGGAATATCTTGAATCGGAAGATGAAGATTAAAATCCAGATAATATTAGAAAGATGAATCAAAAGGTATATATCACTCAAAACCTTATCGAGGATTTACGTAAGGAGTGTGATGGTCGTTCCGCTAATAGCGTTTTTTTCTTGGTAGACGAGAATACTCGCAAGTTATGTCTGCCAAAATTCATGGAAGATGATTTTTTTGGCAATGTGACAGTGATAGAAATCAAGGCAAACGATGATCATAAAACATTGGAAAGCCTTGCGAGTGTATGGACATCTTTGCAGAAGAATGGAGCAACTCGTAAGTCGCTTATGATCAATTTAGGCGGTGGAATGGTCACAGACCTAGGTGGTTTTGCAGCTTCAACATTCAAAAGAGGTATGGAATATGTGAATGTCCCTACTACTTTGCTTGGTGCTGTTGATGCAGCTGTTGGCGGCAAGACAGGCATTAATTTTGGTGGATTGAAGAATGAGATAGGTGTTATCAACTCAAGTAAGAGTGTGGTGATTAATGCGGATTTTTTCCGTACACTTGACGCAGTAAACCTTCGGTCTGGTTATGCTGAGATGATTAAACATGGTTTGATTTCTAATAAAGAGATTTGGAAACATATTCTTTCTTTTGATTTGGAGAATATAGACTACAATCGTTTGTCGGAATTACTTCTTGAATCTATTTCAGTAAAGGAAAAAGTCGTTGAAATCGACCCTACTGAGAAAGGTCTGCGTAAAGTGTTGAATTTCGGACATACCGTTGGTCATGCGTTTGAGAGTCATGCGATGGAAACAGGTAAGCCAGTGCTTCATGGTTATGCTGTCGCTTGGGGTATGATTTCCGAACTTTATCTTTCGTATAAACTTCTTGGTTTTCCAAAGGAGACTTTGTCTACTGCTGTCAGAATGATAAAGGAAAATTATGGGGCGTTACCTATAAAGTGTGATATCTATGACCATCTTTATGATCTGATGACACATGACAAGAAGAATGAAGGAGACGGAAGAATATTGTTCTCTTTGCTTAAAAATATCGGTGAAATCGAGATAAATGTTGCTGTTTCCAAAAAAGATATTCTTGATTCACTTGATTTTTATAGAGAGACAGTAGGCCTTGCATAAGAATTATGACAAATGAGTTATAAGATAGAATATAATCACAAAGGAAGAATTTCTGGCAGATTTGAATTGCCGGCATCTAAAAGCATCAGTAATCGTGTGCTTATCATCAATGCTCTTTCTGGAAGCAGTAAGAATGTTGCTAATCTTGCCAAGTGTGATGATACAGATGTTATGGTTAAGGCGTTAACCTCAGATTCACATCTTGTTGACATTGGAGCAGCTGGCACATCTATGCGTTTCCTTACCGCATATTTGAGTATTCAGCCAGGAGAGTGGACAATCACAGGTTCGCAGCGTATGAAGGAACGTCCGATACAGATTCTTGTTGATGCATTGCGTTCAATAGGTGCAGATATAGAGTATGCTGAAAAAGAAGGATTCCCTCCGTTGAGAATACGAGGAAAAGAAATTGAGGGAGGTGATGTTGAGATAGATGGAAGTGTGAGTAGCCAATATATCTCGGCTCTTATGATGATTGCACCGATGCTGAAGAAAGGTTTACACATTCATCTTTTGAATGGAGTAGCATCTGTGCCCTACATCAATCTTACTTTGTGGATTATGAACCAGTTTGGAGCGGATGCCTCATTTTCTGGAAATATAATAGAAATTAAGCCAACAAAATATAAACCGATTGATTACACTGTTGAATCGGACTGGACAGGAGCCTCATATTGGTTTCAGATTGTTGCATTGGCTGATGTTGAAGAAATCTATCTTCCTGCTCTTTTTGAGAATACAATGCAAGGAGATGGAGTGTTGGGAGATATTTTTTCTCATTTAGGAGTTTCCACAAAGTATGTTGACGGTGGTATAAAACTTTGTAAAGATGAAATTAGAGATGGATCAGAAGTGTTTGAATGGGATTTCATCGATTGTCCTGATTTGGCACAGACAGTTGTCGTTACTTGTTGTGTGTTGAATCGCAAGTTTAGATTTACGGGTTTGAAGAGTTTGAAAATAAAAGAGACAAACAGAATTCTTGCATTGCAGCAAGAGATGAAAAAATTTGGTTATATACTTACCGAACCAGAAGAGGGAAGTTTGGAATGGAATGGTGAAAAATGCGATGAAGACGCTAATATTTCCGTCGATACATATAAAGATCATAGAATGGCAATGGCATTTGCACCTATTGTGTTACGTCATGCTCCATTTGTAGTGAATGAGCCTGAAGTAGTTTCGAAATCATATCCCGACTATTGGAAGGAATTTGGAAAAATTGAA
>CAMJFV010000425.1 GCA_946405045.1 uncultured Bacteroidales bacterium
AGCTGCAGAAGCTTCCAGCTCTCCGGAACCAGCGAGGCAAGAAGTTCGCCGATCTTTCAGAGGAAGAGCAGAAAGAGGTACAGAAGATTTTCCCTCAGAAGATCTCTGAGGCAGAACCAAAAAATTATGGAGGTAACTAATTATGGCAAAATTTAGAAAAGACGGAGGTCGTGCACTGCCAGGACTTAGTACATCTTCATTGCCGGATATCGTATTTATGTTGCTGTTCTTCTTTATGACAGCCACTTCAATGAAGGAGGTTACTTACAAGGTGAACATCAACCTTCCAAACGCTACTCAGCTTACTAAGCTTGAGAAGAAGAGTTTGGTGAAATACGTCTACATTGGTCAGCCTAAGAAAGAATGGGTGAAATATGTAGGTACTGAGTCTTGCATCCAGTTGGACGATGAGTTCGTAAAGGACGCAGACAAAGTGCAGACTTACATTATCGATAAGCGTGCTGCTATGAACGAGGATGACCAGGGTCAAATGGTCGTATCTATGAAGGTTGATAAGGATACTAAGATGGGTATCGTTACTGACGTTAAGCAGGCTCTACGTAATGCTAATGCACTTAAGATTAACTACACTGCTCTAGGCAAGTAATTAATCATTCAATAACAAAGAGCGTGGTCCTTTGGATTCACGCTCTTTTTTTATTGAGAGTTGAAAGTTAAGAGGTAAAAGGTAAATGTTGAAAGGTGACAGTTTACAATTGACAGATGAAAATTATGAGTTGACGGCAAGCCAACATTAAAAATATAAATCATGGAAATAAACCAGTATATCGACAAATACGAAGAGAAACTTCACTCACAGTTATGGCAGTTTCTTCAAAGCAAAAAAGATGTAGACGTGATGGAGCCCGACGCTACTGACTTCGAAAGTGTCTGGCAACAGATATGCACTTCATACCTGCCTGACGGAGTCAGAGAATTCGAGGGCTATGCCACTGTGTCTGTCGGCTGGATGATGTATGTGGGAATGGCAATCGCTATGCAGTGGGACAATGACTGGGAGAAATGTAAAAGCCAACCAGACATGTATACAGCTCTTCGTGATGTGCGTGGATACGACTGCATGGACGAGTATATCAGCAAGGATATCCTTAAGCTGAAACCCAATGACAACAAAGCTCTTGCCAAACTTATCAACGACTGTGCTCAGATGGGTGTACACGCTTTGCAACGCGAAATGTTTGAGCCGGGAAGTCCACTCGCCTTCCATGCCTACGTCCGCACTCTACATCAGATGTATCTGATGGGAGTCGCTGTACAGCTGCTGAGAATGGGCTACAAGATGACGAGAATCGGATAAAACAGTATATTTGCCAAACTATCCCCATTCCTGAAAAACATACTACTATGAGAAAAATACTTATACAACTTGCAACACTCTTCGCCATCTCCGCGTCGGCTCAAGGGATCGACGATTTCATGAAACCTGAGAAATGGCACGGCGACGGACAGCAACCCGTCAGCTATGGCGACAAAATCCATTTCAACGAAGGCAAACCCACAAAACAGGAGATGGAAATAAACGCAGGTGGCAGCGGCATCTATGATATCGCCGTGGTCTGCAACACCAATTCCGTCGCCTCTAAATGCAGGATCTATGCGAAAGGAACGAATTATTCAATCTGCTCGGCTGAAGTGCCGCTTGCGAGAGGTCAGAAAGATGTGAAAGTCTATCTTCGTGGCGTAGGCACAACCGACGGCAATGTGAAAATCGGAATTGAGAGCGACGGAATGCACAGCGTCGAGATCGGCAAACCAGAGATCAAGAAGACTGACAAACAATACAAATTCCTTCAGGGCGGCGACATCACAATGCTCCACTACGTGCTCGACCGTGGCGGCGATTATTTTGATGCCGACGGGAATGCTCTCTACAACCAGAACGACACACGTGAAGAGAAGGCCCAGGCGGTGCTCGATTATATGAGCAGACGCGGGTTCAATTTCGTCAGAATACGTAATTCCAACAATCCAGGTCCACAATCGCCTGACGCTTCCGGAAAATACTGTTTCATCGAGGGTTACCAGGATACAGAAGGCTGTCTAAGTCTGGCACGTGAGGCAAAACGGGCAGGAATGGAAATCCAATACACCTTCAATCTTTCCGACTACTGGAGCAACGGAGAATGCCAGCGTATACCGAGAGACTGGCAGGAAAAGATCAGCGATGTATGGTCGTTCGACGAGAAAGTGAACATGCTGGTGAGCCTCGTCGGAGAATATGTGAAGACGGTGATGAGACAGATGGCAGATGAGGATATCTACCCTGCATACGTGTCGGTGGGCAACGAGACAAACGCCGGATTCCTGTTCCCTTACGCATATTCATATAATGTTCCGTCAAACGAATCAAAAGCAGAGATGCCGACGGGAGACGCCCACCCTGAGAACATCGCCAAGATAATCAACGCCGCATACGACGCGATCAAAGAAGTTTCACCCAACAGCAAAGTGGTGGTGCATCTTGCAGACGCGACAGCCGACGTAGACAAATGGGGATCACCGTCGACCTACAAATGGTATTTCGACCTCATCACAAAAGCGGGAGCCAAATTCGACGTCATCGGAGCGTCCTACTACCCAGCCTGGAGCGAGACGACAGCCGAATCATTCGCCAAGTCGTGCGAGATGCTCTTCGGATATTACGGCAAAGACGTGCTTATCATGGAGAGCGGATATAATTTCGCTCCCAAAAG
>CAMJFV010000426.1 GCA_946405045.1 uncultured Bacteroidales bacterium
TGTTTTTGAATTCAAAAACAATAGCCATTATATAGAGATTATAAGAATGCCCCCCTTGGTGGTTCCATGAAAATGAATTAATACTAATCAAACATGGATCACTATATAACCAAATCTTTAATTTAAATTTAAGCTGTCTCTAAAAATCAGTCATAAACTATTTTAATAGCTGTTTTTTTTATTACTTTTACGTCTTAACAATAATTCTTATACTTATATACTATGTCTACGTATAATCTTACATTAAATGATAATTTGTTAAAAAGAGCAAAAGGTTCATTTCCGACCCAGGAGGCGATTAAAGTCTGGATGGAACAGCAGATTGAACGTATGTTAAGACAGATTTCCGTTGATGAGCAGCAGCAAAACAAACCATTGCGAGCAGTGCATGTCAGTGAAAGAATTAAGTCTTTATCCGCTGTGCCTCCATCTTCTTCACATGAAGACTATAAGGATGAATTGACAGATGTGATTTCTGATAAATACTAACAATATGAAAGTTTTTCTAGACGCTAATGTCCTTATTGATGTGGTTCAAAATCGCATTGATTTTGTTGAAACTTCCAGTAAAGTGTTACAATTAGGCTTAGATGGGGAATGTGAACTATGTGCATCAGACATTACATTTACGACGGTTTCTTTTTATGCACGAAAGAATCGCACTCAAGAACAACTTTATGAAGTATTGCAATCATTGCGTGACTTCATTGATGTAGCTCCATCTGGCAAAATTGCAATCGATTGGGCATTACAACAGAAGTCAAAAGATTTTGAAGACTCTGTTCAATATTATACTGCGTTACGTTCTGGAGCTGAATATATTGTTTCCAGAAATGTACGTGATTACCCATATAATGATATTCCTGTTGTTTCTCCTATTGAATTTTTGAAAAAAATGGGGGTAGAATAATCACATAAATGAATATATTGATTCCAATGAAATCAATCATATCCATATTTATCGCATTTTTTTGCATCAGCAATGTCTATGCGCGTAAAGAGGTTCATCTTTATGGCATAGTCACCGACACGACGGGGGCACCGCTTTCGTTCACGGATATAGTGGTGCAGGATTGCAATCTGAAGATTATGGCGGATGTGAATGGGAAGTATGATATCAAGGTGAAACGACGCAAAAAAGTATGGTTTCTCTGGTCGCACTACGTTCCTCACAAGATGCGAGCAAGAAAGAGTGGGGAATACAATGTGGTGCTGAAAGAACCGAAAAAAGAATAAATTCTGGTAGAGACGCGACACTGCCACGTCTCCACGGAAGGTATGTTTCCAAATTTACATTTGTTTCAAAAGATTAATAAACTCTGTTATACTTTTAGATCCTTCTATTTCATTATTTTCAAAAACCATAAAATAGTGATATTGGCTACCTGCTTTGTCTGCCCATTTTGTGCCTAGTGAAAGTTTGGCTTTGCTGTCTGTGTTGGTTCTGTCATCTCCTTTGGTTTCCACAATCACAATATTTCCTTTTTCTGTTAGTACGATGAAATCTGGGTAATGGTTGATGAATCCGTTGATGCAGAATCCTTTTCCTCTTTCTAAATTACGATGCCAAAACACCACATTCGGAAGTTGTGATATATATACAGCCACTTTCTTTTCTAGTGGATTCATGTCTCCATGTTCGGATGTGTAGAGTGTGCGTTGGAGACTGCTCTCTTTCTTTTCTAGAATTATCTCTTCCGCAAATTTGTATGATGGTTCGATGGTGATTTTCCCTGTTGTAAGAAAATCTTTAAACTTCTTTTCTGAATGATGTATAAGAAGCGACTTGATTTTTTTGCTGAATGCGGCCATCACATTCTGTTGGTTGTCGAAGAGCATTTGTAGCTCCTCGTCATTATAGTTGGCAAGCACAGCTTTTGCGTAATTTGTGATTTTGGGTTCTGATATAGCGTCTAATCTGATGCTTTTTCCTATCTGTTTTGCAAACTGCTCAATTTTGAGTTCTCGTCCATACATTGCGTATGTTTGTTGAATTAACATTGTTTGTTGACTGTTGATGTCGATTCGTTTAAGCAGATAGTCATTTTCCTCTGTAAGATCGAATACTGCTATATTATTGTTGCCGATGTTGATCAAATCAAGTTTTTTGTCCTGCTCATCAAGATTGAAATTGACGTAGAGATCTGTCTTGTCGAGTAGTTTGTGTGAATCTTCGTCTATAAAGAATCCATTGTTAGGAGTCTTTATAAAGAATTGTGGTAACGAGATTTTCTTTGCTCGAGCCAAATGCTTTTCCTGTATTTTTGTCATGTTGGGTTTCTGTTTTTCTTTAACCTCTTCCGCTACGCCAGTAGGATTTGAGAAAAGATCATCTTTCTGTTGTTGTTCAGCTTTTTGAGCTGCTGCCTCTGCTTGTCTTATCTGAGATTTGATAGAGTCGATTGTGGAATTCGACGATGTTTGTTTGCTAACATAGCTTGTGTCGACACTATCATCCATATATTCAGTTGCAGAAGTCTTGACATTTGTGGCTCCGGTAGATGCTGTTGTCGGATTCTCCATTGATGTGGATGTGAAATCCAGAGTTTCTCTCTGTTCCACTGTTATTTTTTTCGGTTCTCTATTCTCCAATTCTGCCACACGGTAGTCCTTGTCGCTGAATCCGGCACCATTCAATCCCTTTACAATGCTTTCCAATGTGGCTTGAAAATTTGAAGAACATGAGTAGACGTAACTCTGGTTTAGAAGAATG
>CAMJFV010000427.1 GCA_946405045.1 uncultured Bacteroidales bacterium
ATCTGTCTCCAATAATAGGTGCTCCTGCGCCTTCTTCACTCGATAAATGTATACGTATCTGATGTGTCCTTCCTGTATGTGGATAAACATCAATCAATGCTTTGCCGTCTTTTTCTTCCATCACTTTATAATATGTCTCAGCATAAAGGCCAAATTCTTTACTAATCATCTGCATAGGTCTGTTTGTGACGTCTGGAGCAAGTGGCAAAATGATGGTCTGCTCTTTTGTAGACGGGATTTTTTCTGTCATTGCTACATATTTTTTCTGGATTGAATGTGTCTCAAACTGTTTTTGTAGATTATGATAAGCATTCAGATTCAATGCTATCACCATTATTCCTGACGTGTCCTGATCAAGACGATGCACTATTTTAGGTCCTGAATAATCACGACATATTCCTTCCACCCAAGTTTCCACACTTGTTTGACACTCTTTTCCTCGTACGCTCAATAATCCAGACGGTTTGGAAATCACAAGGATGTCATCATCCCTGTAGAGTGTTTTGATCTCCTCATTTTCATAATCAAAATCCAGTTTATTCGTCTCCAAGTCCACTCCATCAAGCATGAAATTCATTATCGGCAGACACTTTGATCTGCATGCGTGATAATAAGTTCCGGAATGGCGAACTCTTCCAGATGGAGACTTCCCGATCCAAAATTCAGCCATGCTGATTGGTTGAAAATCATTACGATATGCATATTCAAGTAGACGTGGGGCTGCACACTCTCCTGCCCCAGACGGTGGCATTACTTCGTCGCTGAAGATGTCGAGCAACGTCTTCTCGTCTCCTTTGGTATTATGGAAACGGAAATCTCTGAATATTCGACGTTGCAAAGTTCTCGATTTTTTTTCTCGCTCACTCTTTAGATCATCAATCTGTTTTTTTAATCTGTCGACGGGAATATTCGCAGCCACTTTAGCAGCTTCCACCTCCTGCTTTAGTCGCTTTATCTGGTTTTTCTGCGTAGAACTTTCATTGTTCATCCTGCGTATATCTTCAGGTGTGGCGGAACTACGCAGGGAGTCACGCAAAGATTTCTGTTGTTTTGCAAACTCTTGATATTCAGCAAGACGTGATTCACACTCCTTCACTATGGCATTCTCCTTCACCATAGCGGCTTCCAGTCTCAATACACTTTCCAAATCTTTGATTTCCCTGCCCATGGCAGAGATCTCACGTTCTCCACTTTTGTAATATGAATCAGGAGTAAGAATATCAAACACTGGTGGCACAAACCCAGGATATTCATTTTTGCCAAACAATTGTCCGGAAAAAGACAAAAGATAACCTGTTTCTCCAGACCTATTCTTCACCACAAGCACTCCAATCATCTTACCCTTCTGCAGTTCTGGTTTCAACACATTATCGGAGTCAATGGTAGACAAAAAATCATTAAATGCATCAAGCACAGCGTCTGATGGAAGATACGAAAACGGATCTCCCAACTTTTTGGGCAAATGTGCAAACTGTTTTTTATGGAATACGGAAGAATTCAATGCGAAATCACATTCAGCAGTTATAACTTTGAATTAAAAGATGAGGGAGGTCCTCATTACAAGTTCCTCCCCCATTAATCCAAACAATCAATTATTATCACTCTTTGATGTCTACCTTCAAGCACAACTCTTCAAGCTGGGCGTCGTCGATAACTGATGGACAATCCATCATTGTGTCACGACCTGAGTTGTTCTTAGGGAATGCGATACAGTCGCGGATAGAATCCAAACCAGCAAGCATTGACACCACACGGTCAAGACCGAATGCCAAACCTGCGTGAGGAGGTGCTCCATACTTGAACGCTGTCATCAAGCATCCGAACTGATCCTGTGCTTTCTCCTGAGTGAATCCAAGAAGCTGGAACATCTTGTTCTGCAACTCAGAATCGTGGATACGTACACTACCACCACCAAGCTCTACTCCGTTCATTGCCAGGTCGTATGCGTTGGCACGTACACGTCCTGGATCAGAATCAAGATACTGAACATCCTCAAGTTTAGGACTTGTGAATGGATGGTGCATTGCGTAGAAACGCTGGTCTTCCTCATTCCACTCAAACAATGGAAAGTCGATAACCCAAAGTGGAGCAAACTTGTTCTTGTCGCGAAGCTCAAGTCTGTCACCCATCTCCAAACGCAATGTGTTCATCTGTGAACGAACCTTCATTGCATCGTCACCACACAATATCAAGATCAAATCGCCAGCCTTAGCGTTTGCCTTATCTGCAATCTTACGCAAAGAAGCCTCGTCGTAGAATTTGTCGACGCTGCTCTTGATTGTACCGTCTTCTTTCATCTGGATGTAAACCAATCCTTTGGCACCGACCTGAGGACGCTTTACAAATTCTGTCATCTGGTCAAGCTGTTTTCTTGTCCAAGATGCGCAACCGTTAGCACAAATAGCAACTACGAAATTTGCACCGTCGAATACAGGGAATGAATGACCTGATACCAAATCATCTCCACCCTCTTTTACATTTTTAAGTTCAACGAACTCCATGCCGAAACGCATATCTGGTTTGTCTGAACCAAAACGTTTCATACACTCGTGCCAAGTCAAGCGTGGGAATGAATCTGTGAACTCAACACCTCTCGCATATTTGAAGATGTGCTTGATCATACCCTCGAACATCTGAAGGATATCCTCCTGCTCAACGAAACTCATCTCACAGCCGCTCTGAGAAAACTCTGGCTCACGGCCGG
>CAMJFV010000428.1 GCA_946405045.1 uncultured Bacteroidales bacterium
ATCATTATGATTATGAGTTTGCTTACCTTCAGCGACGAAGCTATGTAGTCTTCATTTGAAGCTTCGAATCTTTCTTTCTCTCCAGGTTCCCTTACGTATGCTTTGACGACGCGGATTCCAGAAAGCAATTCCTGCACCACTGTGTTGAACTTATCCATTTTCTGTTGCACAATGGTGAACAGAGGAAATGTCTTTTTCAATATGTAGATAATAGTGAAAAGTAGGATTGGCAGGATGATGATAAGTATGTATGCCATCTTCAAGTCGAGCATGAACACCATCACAATGGCTCCGATAAACATGAATGGGGCACGGAAAAGCAGTCTCATAGATGCCTGTATCACGTTTTGAACTTGTGTCACATCGCTTGTGATACGTGTGATCAATGATCCTGTCTGTAGACGGTCGATATTGGAGAATGAGAATTTTTGTATGCGTGAGAACATGTTTGTACGCATGTCCGCACCAAACGCATACGATACTTTTCCTGCGGCATAGATGGAAAAAATACCGGCGCACACTCCTATAAGTGTGATGATAAGCATCTTGATTCCCAATGCGGTGATTATTTCAGACTCTCCGCCAATGACACCTCGGTTGACAATCTCCGACATGATTTTAGGCTGGACAAGTTCGGCGACGACTTCTATGACCACACACAACGGAGCCATGAGCGTCAAGGTGAGATGTTTTCTTAGAAATTGTAATATTATCTTTATACTTTTCATCTATTTTTTTTGTCTATCTGTTTTGGTAGAGAATCTTCTATTCCACTAAAGAATGTAGGGCAGGTTTTAAAGCCTGCCCGTATATATAATTGATTTCTTTAATAGTGTTCAATAAGTAAGATGTTTCGTTGGTTGTTGACGGAGATGTTGCCGAATTTGGCAATGTCATTTTTAGAAAGCTGAAGTTTGGCATTCTTGTCGTTGGTCACTTTCATTATTAGACCTTTGACTTTGATGCCTTCGATTTCCAACTCTCTGATTGTCACAACAGTTGACTCTGTCAAATCTTTATATGGATCTTGACTCCATTCTTGTGTTTGGATGTATCCATATTTAGTTAAGAATAGAGCGTCGGCAAAACTGATGCTTCCTATTGTAGCGGCAGTGTCGAGCAGACATGAGATGTCAAGATTGTTGAGTTTGCATCCCAATGCAAATTTCTGCTGCTCACGTCTGAATTTGACCTCTGTAGTAACCATAGCTTTCTGAGCATCTGATTTCTCAGCCTTTGCAAAGTTTGCTGACACACCACTTGCTTTCTTCCACTTGTCAACTAAAGCGATGTAGGAAGCTTTGGCTCTTAAACTGTCGAGGTTTGAGTCGGAATCCACTTGTGAGAAGTTGCGGTATCCAAGTTCAAAACTTTTTTCAAGAGACGTCAAAGCGTTGGCAGTGTCGTTGATAGCCGCATAGAAGGAGGCGGCAGTGTAGTAGTTGTCTGCGTTTGGATAAGCTTTGATTATCTCTTTTATCGATTTTTTACCATCATTCTGCTTTCCGGTATAAAGGTAGGCGAATGGCTTATAGTTTTCTGTTGCAGACGGTGCTGTTTCCAGTTTGATTACTTTTTCAAAATCTTTCTTTGATTTTTTGATTATACCTCTGCGATAATAGAGTGGGGCATAATTGGAGTTGATCTGCATTCCCACTTCGTAGTCGGAAATCGCGTCGCCAGTCATCTTACGCATCTCTTGTACTCTACCGCGCAGGTAGTAATACTCGTAGTTCATTGGGTCGAGCGACACTGCTTTGTTGGCGTAGACAAGAGCTTCGGTTGATTCGTTTTGCAAAAGCAGGATTCTAGCGATACCTGCGTTTGCGGCAGCTGTCTCCTCTAACTCATTCGCCTCTTTATACATTGCAAGAGCGGTGTTGTAGTCTCCCTTTTGGAAATAACAGTCACCTTTTCCAGATGATGTGATAGCGTATTTTTCGCCAAGAATGTTTTCTAGTTTGTTATAGTCTTCAATTGCAGCTTCAAACTTTCCAATCTTATTGTCGACTGCGGCACGACATTGTAACCATAGTACAGTATTCTCGTCAGCTTTGATCTTTTGGTCGATTTTAGGCATTGAATAAGTTACGCATTTAGAAGCCGCATTACTTAGATCTGCAAGATACGGGTTGTAATCCTCGTTGCTTGAAGCCACGTATGAGATATCGTCGAAAGCTCTTTCGTAATTTTGTAATCCGAGGTTTGCTTTGTATCGAAGCATGTAAGGTTCGATTTTCTCACCGTCGACTGAGATTGCTTGATCAAGTTTTGAGATGGCGTCTCTTTCTCTTTCGTTGTTGATGTAGTTTTTCGCCAATCCCATCAACGCATTGTAGTTTTTGCTGTCATAGCGAAGAGCTTTGGCAAAAGTTGTGTCGGAACCCTTGAAATCATTTCTTGATGCATAGATTTCTCCCATTTCGACGTAGATGTCAGCCAAAGTATTGTCAGCCAAAGCCGCTTTTTTCAGCTCTTCCATAGCTGTTTCTGTGTTTCCCAAGGCACGGTAGCATTTGGCGCGTTGAAGAAGCAGGTCAGCCTGTTTGATTTTACTGCTTTTGGATAATTTCTTTACGATTTGGAATTTTTTATCTAGTTGGATGGCAAGATCTATATCTTTCAATGCAAGGTCGTTTTCGCCGATTCCAAGTTCGGCTACCGAACGATAATAATATGCCTGAGGCTCCATCTCATG
>CAMJFV010000429.1 GCA_946405045.1 uncultured Bacteroidales bacterium
ACAATGAAAGTCCAGATTTCTAAGATGAAAAACAATTTCTTGGACTCTTTAATGCAATGTCTTGATGAAAATGAATATTATGAAAAATATGAGATATATCATAGGTTTTTCCTTAAAGTATCTTTTTTGTGTTTCATCTTATTGTACGGTTTTTTATATGTTGCAAATAGAGATCCTAATGAGATAGATTTCTTTTGCAATCTTATCTAGCACTATTTTGTTCGACAGTACAAAATTCGATAAAAAGATGATAGACTTCAATCGCCAATAATGATGATTTTATACGTTTGAAGCGAGTCGGTAGGGACTAGGAGATAAAAAAATAAAAGATTGGAAATCAGTTGAAAAAGTTCCGACGGGAATGTGATTTTTTAGTTGTGTGGATTAAACTTTAATGCGTAATATGTCCTGTGTCGGATATTAAGTTTAGGTCGGTAATGAGCAAAATAGATTAGGACTCTATAGAGAATCACTCAAAATTTCTAGAGTGTAGTGATACACATAACTTAGAAATTTTGAGGATTTATATCAGATATTCGTTTGCTTATTGGTTTATCATCAATTTAAGAGCTGTTGCGAACTGGTCGGGGCATGATGTTGGTTTGGGACCGCATGTAGTGCCGGCAAACTTATCAATCACCAATTCAGCCTTCAAACCGACCACTAAATTGCTGATGCCAGCAGTGTTGCCTGGGCAGCCTCCGATGATTTTGGCAGCTTTTATTTCGTGAGTGTTCTCGTCAATGACAATGTCCATCATTCTGCTACATACACCTTGTGGAAAATAGCGAGCCACGATATTTCCATTGCCATCTTTCTTGCATTCTATTGCATCTTTGTTAATAAATTCCATAATTTTGCCTTTTTATGCTGTAAAGATACATTTTTAATTCTTATTTTATTGGGATATACATTATTTTTGTAATGTTAAGTGATAAAGAGTGAAAAATTTAGTTAGACTTATAGTATATCTCATTCTGCTTCTTGCGGTGTTTTCGTGTGCTAAAAATGCACCCGGAAAATATGGCTTTGTTGTAATTGACGATGCTGATAATTCTAGTTTGGTTGATGTCAACACAGAGAATATCATTTTGCAACAGGTCTTACATGGATATTATTGTGAAGCGATATATGAGGATTCTGTAAAGTATCATTTCACTCAGGACGACATGCTCGCATTGGGTGATGTCTTGGCGGAAGAGATGCAAAAGATGGGGTTGGAGTTAAACCCTCGTCTTTTTTCTAGGATTACAAAAAAGGTTTATGGCATGGAGATAACAGAACCATGCCATTTTGCGTTATATGAGAAGAGAATGTCAATGTATATGATTCCGGAACTGTATAAGCCTGAGCCGGAATATGAATTCAATATCAATCTCTCTGAGTCTCGCAGACTTTTTATTGAAGATGTTATATTTGATCCACGAGTCGGACTGATGTATCCTGCCTTTTTCCTTCCAGAGGTCATTGATTATGCTGAAAGGTATCCTGAAATCAAGAAAGCGGAAGAGATTGCTGTGATGCCTAGGTTTAGAGGCGAGACATTCAAAAAGTGGTGTGATGATTCAAGCTTGAAGACAAGTAGAAAAGAAAATTTGGAGATGATATACCACATCAACAACTATATGCTTTATGAAAATAAGGAGAGTTTGTGTTGGCTTGTGAACAACTGTATGCCTGTGTTGCAGTCTATGTTTGTTGATTTCCATATGGAGCAAGAACCAATAATAGATTCGCTTGTGTTGGTCAGAACAAGAAGTGGGGAGGCTCGTCTGGAAGCGTTGTTCGCAGAGAAAAATGCAGATGGCTCTATATATATCAGAGAAGGATTGCTTGATTATATTTCCCAAAACGAGAGGTTGAAAACACCAAGATTCAGAAATATAATCCAACAGTATGTGGCAGGATGTTTCGGACATGACATTTACTACGATCGCATGGAGCGTTTCCCTCAAGTGCTGCTGGATAATTTCAGTATTGCAGAAAGACGAATGATAGTGGCAAAAATAATGGATTATGTTTTCCCTATCTATTCTGGTTGTGAAATAGACAAAATAGTGAGGATTATCGTAGATAATGATCCTGGTTTTATTGACGACACTGTTGAAAAAAATTATTATGGTTTGGAGCATTTGCGTTCAGGAATATCTATATATAGAATGCGGTTCCGTGCCGAACATTGGAAGACAATAAGAATGAAACCATAGACGTTGATGAAGGCAGTAAACGGAAGCTGCTGACGAAAGATGATGATATTTACGATAGAATATAGATAATTATAGATGAGACGGTTGGAATGCCGTCTTATTATTTTGATATATTATGAAAAGTGAAGAAAGAACATGGAGTTCTGATATAGCAAGTTTGGTGCGTTGTCAACCTTTAGCAGACGCAACCACTGATGCTGATATGTTTGAGAAACTACCTCAGATGATTGCTTTGGGAAAATACCAGGAGATTGTAAGCCTCTGTATGAAATATGCCCAGCAGTCGGAATCTGTGCCAGCAGTCGGTTTTGTAAAGCAGGATAAGAAGCGTGAGGCGAATCCAGTGCAGGCTTTTTGTCAATTCATACTTGGACGATTGAATGAGACAGTTGCTGATGATAAGAAAAGTGCTGCTGATTTCTATAATAAGGCTATCGCAAACGGAAGTGTTGAGGCAACTCTCTATTCTGTT
>CAMJFV010000430.1 GCA_946405045.1 uncultured Bacteroidales bacterium
CGTGATTTGTAATCTCGGGGTCGTTGGTTCGAATCCGACAAGAGGCTCAAAAAAAGAGAAGTCAGTGAAAACTGACTTTTTTCATTTTAAAACCTTAGCTTATAAAATTCAATATTTATTGATTGAAATTGAAAAGTTGCATCTCACTTTGTCGTTTGGAAGAACGTTTGTCATCCTCCTTCTTTTGTTTTTCCAATTTCGTCTTACAACGTGAGACCTCTCTTTTTAAATCTGCGATGTATTTCAAATAAACATTTATCTCTTTCTGGTAAAAATCATCTACAGCTTTTACACTGTTCATATTATTCTCACATTCAACAATCTGATTCTCTACGTTTTGAATTGCGGTCTTCGCCTTAGAATCGTTACCCCATCGTCCACTTCCTGAATCGATTTGATTTATGACATTATTCAATTCCACACGAATGTTTGAGAATCGGGCATTGGTAATATACATAGCAAAACAAGCAAGATCAGAAGCGATATCCGCATTTGGCGTTCCATTTCGAATTCCTCTCCTAAACGAGGATTCCGCTTTATGCAGAGTATCCATCTTAATATAAGTTTCAAATGTATCCCTCCAATTGAAATATGGAGATTCCTTCTCGGCGACGGAGTTGTCACTCTCCGTCTGGTTGTATTTTAACGGATGTTCGCTGAACTGCCACAATGGATCTACCGGAATATGGTGGATTTTATCTGGAGAAACCATAAAATAATCCATATTCAACTTCTTAAAATATTCCCCAGTTTCTTCATTCACACTGCCACTTGCCCACGTCGGATCAAATAAATATGGTTCATTATCTATCACAGACGCACACCACGCGTGCGCTCCGCCTCTGCTGGAAGATCCTGTCACAACAAACATATCAACTCCAATTTCTCTCGCTATGACAGCGAAAAGAAGAGCAAAATCTTCGCACACGCCTTTCCTCTTAATCAGAGTCTCCAGAGACGTTGCTTTTTGGTGAGCACCACTTTTTAATGCCTTGTTTGACTGACTGGTTATTTGTTTATACTTTTCCATATCATATACCATATTCTCAGACATCCACTGTTGTATAATCAACAGTTTTTCTCTGGTTGAGCCACCATTTGCTTTCGCATATTCAGCCATTCCCTCTATCGAAGTAGTATAAGACTGAGGAATGTCAATCGCCATCACATTAATAAAAATGAGATGGATAAGAAAGAATGTCAAAAAGGCTTTCAAATGTCTCATGACAGTAAGTTTTTTGTTGATAATAATTACAAACATACATATTTACACCTATTTGCAGACAAAAAGAACAGAGATTCACACAAAAAAGTGACTGTTTTAACATTTTCAGCCAATTCTGATTGACTTTTCAACAATCCACATGTTTTTAGTTTTTTTAACAATTATACGGTTTGCTTTTTACTATAATTAACTATTTTTGCAAAGTGATAATTGATTATGAACACACGGAAAAACCTCGTTTTGTACGGTATGCGAAATAATCAAAAAGGAAAAGGATTGAAAAAAGACTATTTTTATGAAGAAACTTTTTGTATCGGCTTTGACCATACTTAATATTTTGTTTGCTTCTGCACAAGATGAAAAGATGGATATCTCTTTTACGCCTGTCGACAATAATACAGAGACATCTACCAAAGCAGAAAGCGAACCAGTTGAGTCACAAGTTGTTGCTCCGGAAGAACCCAAATCTTACGAAAGTAAACCTGCCACACAACCAGCAATTCAACAGGCTTCTGCCAAACCTGCAGTTCAACAGACACAAGCGCAGTCTGTAAAACCGTCGACAGAATCTAAATCAGATGACTATGACTCTGATTTCTTCGCATCTAACAATGAAGCCGCTTCATCAGATGGTGAAATCAAAAACGTCTTGGGACTCCGCTTTGGAGCCTGCACATCCAAAGCAACATCATACGGTGTATCTTCCGCGCACATGTACGGATTCACTTGCGGAGTCGTTGATCAAATCTGGTTTGGAGAGAAAGCAGTGTTTTCTGAAATTGGATTGTTTTGCAATGAAAAAGGTTATAGACTAAAAAACTTCGAACCAAGTCAGAACAAGCTATGCTATTTGGAAATTCCAGCATTGATGTGCTACAGACAAGGACGAGAATCTCTAAACGTGACATATAAAGCTGGTGGATATATCGCATGTGCGGTACATGCCAGACTAAAAACAAATATCTCTGATTCGCCTGCGGCAATCGACCTATTCAAGTCGGAACATGAATTTGATCTATTAAAAGAAGGTGCCATCAAACGTTTTGACGCAGGAGTGAAATTCGGACTGGACTTCGTAGTAAGAAAAGTTCAAATCGGATTCACATACGACTTGGGACTTTATAAGATTGACAAGAAGGATATCATCTATGGTGATGACAGCATCGACCTCGGATATAAACAATTAAAGAACAGAAGTTTTCAGATTTTAGCTGGATTCAACTTTAAATAGGATTTGATTATGAGACTAAATAAAATAGCAAAGATTCTCCCTTTCGTTGTTTTGGGATTATCCATATTCGCTGGATGCGAAGAGAGAGACGACATTTCTGACAGAAACAGACTATACCGACTCGAAAATAGATTTACAGAGCTTGAAGAGTTGTGCAACACTATAAACAAGAATTCTGAAAACATCAAGAAACTGCTTCAGGAGCAAGCCA
>CAMJFV010000431.1 GCA_946405045.1 uncultured Bacteroidales bacterium
TACGAAATGCTGAAGAGCAGCGACCTTTATATAATGCCGTCAGTGTCTGAGCCATTCGGAATATCACCGTTGGAGGCGATGCAATGTGGAGTGCCGACAATAGTGTCGAAGCAAAGCGGATGCGCAGAAATTCTATCGAAAGTGATCAAAGTCGATTTTTGGGATATCGACGCAATGGCCGACGCCATCCATTCGATTGTAACCAACGACGCTTTCGCAGAATACTTGAAAGTGGAGGGAAAGAAAGAGGTAGACGAGATAAAATGGGAATACGCAGGTGATAAAGTCATAAACGTGTACAACCAAGTGCTTGGCTACAAATAATTTGTCAACAATTTAAAAGTAAAGATATATGAAGTCGATTTGTTTATACTTTCAAATACATCAGCCGTTTCGACTAAAAAGATATAGATTCTTCAACATTGGAGCCGACCACCACTATTTCGACGATGCCAATAATGAAGCTATCATAAAAAGAATTGCAAAGAACAGCTATATTCCAGCCAACAATGCAATGCTTCAGATGATCAAAGAGAGCAATGGCGAATTCAAAGTCGCTTACTCAATATCTGGTTTGGCATTGGAACAGCTTGAGCACTACTGTCCTGAAGTAATCGACAGTTTCAAGAAACTGGCAAAGACTGGATGTGTAGAGTTTCTTGGTGAGACATACGCACACTCATTCGCATCATTACGCAAAGAGAACAATGAATTCGAGAAACAGGTAGAGGCCCATTCAAAGAAAATTGAATCTCTGTTCGGACAGAAGCCAACAGTGTTCAGAAACTCAGAGCTTCTATTCTGCGACGACATGGTGGACAGAGTGTTAAACATGGGATTTGCAGGAATGCTTGCAGAAGGAGCCCAACAGACATTGGATTGGAAGAGTCCTAACTACGTATATTGTTCTGCTGCAAATAAAAGAATGAAACTTCTTTTGAAAAACTGTGGAATGAGCGACGACATAGCATACAGATTCTCAGACTGGGGTTGGAAAGAATTCCCGCTAACTGCAGACAAGTTCGCCAACTGGGTGATGAACAATCCAGAAGAGCAGGTAGTCAACCTGTTTATGAACTACGAAGTGTTGGGTGAGATTCAGAATGCGAACACAGGTATCTTTGATTTCTTCAAAGCCCTACCGAAAGTCGCAGCAAGCAGAGGAATCAAATTCGCCACACCTTCAGAGGTGATCAACAACAATAACCCGACAGACCAGATATCAGCACCCCACCCTACAACGTGGGCAAATGCGACAAAAGACCTGTCACCATGGCTTGCCAACACAATTCAGAACGAAGCATTCAATAAACTGTATGCTTTGACTGACAAGGTAAACAGATGTTCAGACAAACAGATAATCGATGATTGGTACAAAATACAGTCAACAGACCATCTGTATTATATGAGCACATCGTTCTATAACCAGACATTCTGTCCGTACGACTCACCATACGACGCATTCATCAACTTTATGAATGTGTTGTCTGACTTCAACAAACGCATCGACAGTTTCTTCACTGCCGACATCAGCGAAGAAGAGTTGAACTCACTGGTAAAAGAGAAACTTGCTCTTGAAGCTGAATTAGCCGCTCTAAAATCTGGCAAAAAAATTACTAAGTCAGAAGCAAAAGCTGAAAAAACAACAAAGAAAGCAGTAAAAGAAACAAAGGAAGCAGTTGAGGAGAAGCAGGTTGTTGAAGAAAAAAAGGTGAAAAAAGCAGTTGAAAAGAAGCCTGTTGCCAAAGAAAAAGAGACAAAGAAAAAAGAAAAATAAGCAACTGAAAATTTCATGCTTTACAGCATATTTAAGCACGTTTTTTATACAAAACGTGCTTTTTTTTAATAAAAAAGGACAAAAAAAGTAAAAAAATGAACTTGTTTCTTGTATTCATTATAAATTAAAATATATATTTGCATAAAAATTATGTGGAATATGGAAAAGGAAAACATGCGTACGTCAGTTCCTATGGAAGGATTGACACTAGAGACAAGCGTCATTTTGGCGGTTAAGAACGGTAGAATCAGTGAGTCTATCACTTTGTTGGCTAACAAAGAGTTGAAAGATGCAGGCTACGAACTAACATTCGAGCAGCGGAAAATATTGCATATTGCAGGCGTTTTTGTGTCTAACTTTATGAATCATAGTGTATTCCTTGGGCAAAAACTATTGCAGGAAAACAACATACCTATAAGTATATTGAATCCGCTTCTACGTCAGAGCTTTGCGAAGATTATAAATGGCGATGCCTATTCGTCGCAGACGGGACCTGCTGTTCGTGGAGATAGAAAAGTTGTAGAATCACATATAGATATGCTTTCGTCGGATGAGAAACTTGCCGAAATTTACAAGATTATGAGCGAAAGCATCATAAAAACATATTGCAAATGAATAGAGATTTGGAAACCTTGAATTTCAAGGAAATATTATCGAAAATAAAGGCGGTTGTCTTTGATATAGATGGAGTTTTGTCTTCTTCGACTGTAAATATAAACGAGGTTGGATATTTGCAACGCACAACAAGTGTGAAGGATGGTTTCGCAATTAAATGCGCTGTGCGTAAGGGACTTGTAGTTGCAATAATTTCGGGCGGCTTCTGCGAAAAGACGATGATTCGTTACAAGAATCTCGGAGTGGAGGATGTGATAATGGGCAGCGTGTGG
>CAMJFV010000432.1 GCA_946405045.1 uncultured Bacteroidales bacterium
TATATTAAGATAACATATTAATTAACATAGCGTTTGCTATTTATTTGGAATGCTCCGAAAATTTGGCGATTTAAGTGATGCATATACACAAATAAGTTCAGCAAATGCCTGCGCTTTGCGTAGGCTGAACTTATTGTATATGCGGGTCACGCCAAATACCTCGGAGATTCATAAGGGAAGCCTACGCTTCTTTTATGTCCCGACGCGAGGTATTTAGTCTTGATCCGTATTTTCCAAATAATTTGCTGAACGCCGCAAACAGCTAAATACATGCCAAAACTTAATTGGATTGGAAAGGACAAGGTGATAAACCATCATCTTGATGTGCCGTTTCATACACTCGACAGACAATATACGGTAGGCGACTCCGACAGCGGAAACAAAATCATCAATGGAGATAATCTCGTCGCATTGAAAGCTCTGCTTCCAGAATACGAGGGAAAAATAAAATGCATCTATATCGACCCACCCTACAACACTGGAAATGAAGGGTGGATCTACAATGACAACGTCAACGCTCCACAAATAAAGCGTTGGCTTGGTCAAGTTGTGGGAAAGGAAGGAGAGGATTTGAGCCGTCACGACAAATGGCTCTGCATGATGTATCCTCGCCTTCAGCTTCTTCACAAACTTCTTGCTGACGACGGTGCTATCTTCATCTCTATCGACGACAATGAACAAGCTAATTTAAAATTGCTGTGCGATGAGATTTTCGGAGAAGGAAATTTCATCATGACCATAACATGGCGAAGATCCGACAACCAGACGAACATAGGAAAATTTGCAAAAGTAGCTGAATATATATTAATATACTCAAAGAATTATAACATTTGTAATTTAGGAAGATTACCGTTATCTGAAAAAGCAATATCAGAATATCAATACGAAGATAAAAAAGGGAAATATGGTAGAGGTCAACTACGAGACGCAGTTAGAGGAAAACATAATTATATAGTGACTACACCTGATGGTTTTATATGCAATGGACCATGGTTTGTATCAAAGGAGGAATTTGACAATCTCGTTAGACAAGATTTAATACATTGGCCAGAAAAAGAAGGAGGAACACCTAGGAAAAAAATTTATCTACAAGATATGCTTGATAAAGGGCAAATTCCCAACAATTTCTGGGGAATTGAATTTGGAACAAATCAACGAGCAGCAAATCAATTAGAACAAATGTTCAAGAAAAGAGTATTTGACTTTTCAAAACCAACATCATTAATAGAAAATATCATTTCAATTGGATCCACCGATAAATCCTCCATTATTCTTGATTCCTTCGCAGGATCAGGCACGACAGCCCATGCTGTGCTTAATCTTAATAAGAAAGATGGTGGAAACAGAAAGTTTATCCTCGTCGAAATGGAGGATTATGCCGAAACGATCACAGCCGAGAGAGTGAAGCGTGTGATAAACGGATATGGAGAAGGAGACAAAGCTGTGGAAGGAACAGGTGGCGGATTCGATTATTTCTCTTTGGGCAAAACAATCTTCAATGCAGACGGAAATCTTAATGAGGATGTCGGAGTAGAAAAAATCCGTGAATATATCTGGTATTCGGAAACGGGCACTTCCCTACCCTCTCATCTAAACGAGTATTTCCTGGGCTCATACAACGCTACCGACTATTATTTCTACTATGAGCAAAATGAGGAGACCATACTGACACGTGAGAATATCGGAACAATCATCAAGCAAAAAGCAGAAGGTTATATCATCTATGCTGACGCATGCCAGATAGAGAAAAAGTTTATGGAGACCAACAACATTACATTCAAGCGTATTCCACGCGACATCAAAAAACTATAACGCCATGGAATTAAAGGATTACCAAAAACAAGTGATAGCAGACTTGGATGAGTTTTGCAACCGCATTGCAGACAATGAGCCACCAGTGGCATATAGAGAATTTTGGGAGTCGAGAGGTGTGACTCTTTCTGCCAACGACGACAATCTTTGCCCATATAATAATGACTTGCAAGGAATCCCCCGCGTCACAATAAAAGTGCCGACAGCAGGAGGAAAAACATTCATCGCTTGCAATGCAGTAAGAAGCATTTTCAATCATTACGACGAAGGTATACCCAAAATAGTAGCGTGGTTCGTGCCAAGCGACACAATACTTGAGCAAACATATAAGAATCTCAGCAATTCCAAGCATCCTTACCGTCAGAAACTTGATGTGCTGTTTGGCTCAAAAGTGCAGATAAGCAACAAGCAACAGCTATTGCAAGGTCAGGGATTCAATCCTCAGACAATAAATCACTATCTGACTATCTGCGTCTTCAGCATACAGAGTTTTGCCACCCGATCAAAAGACGGAAGATTGGTCTATCGAGAGAACGGAGCACTTATCTCGTTTGAGGAGGATTTGAAAAAAGCAGGTGTGAATTTTTCAGAAGGAGAGCATCCGTCATTGGTCGACGTGATGAAATACCTTCGTCCGATTGTAATCATAGATGAAAGTCACAGGTTCACAAGCGAGTTGAGCAAAGATTTTTTTGAATTGCTCAACCCACGTTTCATTCTCAACCTCACTGCCACACCACGAAAGAAAGCCAATATCATAAGTTTTGTTAGTGCATTGAAATTGAAGCAGAACAATATGGTGAAGCTTCCTGTGGTGGTGTATAATCTTCAAGAGAAAAACGAT
>CAMJFV010000433.1 GCA_946405045.1 uncultured Bacteroidales bacterium
ATTCATATACAGAAACAATGATTATGTATTGACAAATATCTGGAAGGATGATGTGACTAACTTCACAATAACAGAAATCTGCACGAACATTGATTTTGATAAAAAAGAAATGAAAATCAAAAAATTAGTTAGCGACGAATACGATGCCAATACCGAATATGAAAACCTTGAATATATCACCGCAAAGTATAAAATTGAAACAGATGAGGATATCATATTCTCAAAATTAGGTAATGTATTGTATTAACGAATAATCAAAAAAAGATGACGGTGGAATTCCAAACCCCACCGTCTTCTTCTAATCAATATTTCCTTATTCCCAAACTTTCTATACCTTTCCCCAATTCTTGTACGGATTCTCCGCAAGATGTGAGTTATAATACCGTTTGTCCGCAGTGACCTCAAAACCGATCCATTCTGGCATCTCAAAGGCTTCCTGCTCACTCTGCAACTCGATCTCAGCAACTATCAATCCTTTGTTGTCGCCAAGAAACTCATCTATCTCCCACGTGTGATTGCCTCGCTTTATCTTATAACGGTACTTCTCCACTATCGGCGTCTGGCTCAGCTCCAACATGGCATTCGCGTCGCCAAGGGGAATCTGATACTCAAACTCCAAACGCGTGAAACTCTGTGTCTTGCTCTTGATTGTCAAGTATCCTTTTTCTCCTGCAACACGCACTCTCACCGTATTGCCCTTTTTATTCAAATATCCCTGCGCATAATGCACGCCCTCGCCCGCTTCAGCACGCCAGGAGTCGTCTGCCATTAAGAATTTCCTCTCTATCTCTATATTCATTTCTCCGACGGAATTAAAAATCTTCAAAATTCATATCGTCATCCATGTCTACTTTTCCATCTTTGCCCTTCTTTTTGCCACTCTTGTGATGATTGTTTCCGAATGAATAAGAAGCATTCAAATTAAATGTTCTTCCATTACGAGTGGTTTTTGACACCTGATAGAAAGAATCAGACCATGTCTCTCTCTTTCGCTTGTTGGAATTGAGGATATCTCTAACGTTGAACGACAACGATAATCTGTTGTCCATGAACTGTTTCTTAAATCCTATGTTCATGAAGAATGTGTTCATATTCTTTCCCTGAGCCGCAACTCTTGGTGAACGGTAATTGAATGTAAACTGTCCTGTAATTGCCTTAGGCAAACGGAAATCTATTCCTTCCTTCAAATCCCAACTGAATCCGTTACGCTGTTTCAATGTCAACATTCTTTTCTTCAATACACCTTCTGAATCGGCTATTTCTATTGATGATTCTCCTCCTACAAGATTGTAGTAATAGAAATTCACATTGGTTGTAAAGGTAACCGCCTTAAATTTGTTTTTTGCGATAAATTCCAATCCCGTCGAATGAGAACGGTTCAGATTGGCAAATGTGCTTTTCAATATCGCCGTATTGTCCGACACCTCTGTCCAACTATATTGTTCCACCACATCATCTATGAACTTATAATAAGCGGAAATAGTATAAACGTGTCCTTTCTCAGTGGTGTGGAGATAATTCATCTCACCAGAAAACGCTTCCTCCGGATGCAAATCTGGGTTACCGTAACTGATGTTTGTTGAATCCGACATATTAGGATTAGGATTCAATCGGAATCCTCGCGGACGTGATATTCTACGAATCGCGCTAAACTGCAACTCATCAAAATCAGTAATACTGTATGATAGGAACAATGATGGGAACAAATTTCCATACAAGTCAAGATCGTCATAAGCTCCTGTGTTGTGTTGCTTCCATGAGATGTCCGACAATTCACCACGCAATCCTACCTTATATCCCAATCTTTTCACTTTTCCACTCCACATGCCATACCATGCATACACATTCTGAATGTACTCGAAATCATTTGTCAGATTATCCTGCTGAACAAAAGGATCCGAACTACGACCACGATCAAAACTTAAAGCGTTATTCCTTTCGTTTGTCAGATCAATATTGATACCCAATTCCAATTTGCTCAATTTTCCTACAGGTGATGTATAATCGATTGCAAACTGATTTTTGCGTATTGAGCGATCGTTTGTCTGCCTCTGTTCAGAATAGTTCAAAAGTTGATTAGACATGTCATAACGTGACTGATAGTACGTCACATCGTGATTCTGGCTATTGCACGACGTCTGTGCAAGGAATGTAAGTTCTGTATTTTCTCTGAATGTATGTGTGTAATCAAACTTCAACGTATACATGTTTCGAGGGCTTTGTGCCGACGCTGTTCTTCTCGAATACGATGTATCTATTCTTTCTCCATTCTCTATTCTACCGAAATTATAATCAAAGTCTTCGTTTCTTCTGTTTTTTCCAAGAGATAAGACGCCTGAGAATCCCACTCTGTTTTTATCATTTATCTTATAATCCACACCTAGTCGGGCAAAATATGAATTCATAACGAAGTCTCTTCCTCCATCTGTCACATTGTAGACACTATCGATTTCAGTGCCCCTGTTCAAATATTGTTCACGATCAATATCAGAAGTTCCTCTGAATGTACGACGCTGGTATCCTAATGAAGACAGAATAGTCCACTTGTTTTTTGTGATATTTACAGAAGCTCCAAGATTACCTCCCAATTTTCCCTCAGACGGATATGAAAGTCCGGCTGTAACATTTCCAAACACTCCTGCTGGAACGTCCT
>CAMJFV010000434.1 GCA_946405045.1 uncultured Bacteroidales bacterium
ACATAATGAGAATCGCCATCCTGAATATATGTCTGATCAAATATCGACATTATTTTTTCTACTCTATTTCTGGCAGACCGTCTTAAATAAGGCACCTGAACTATAATACTGTTGTGTGTAAGTCTCTCAATAAATGGATCAGGGACACCTATCTTTATCTCATTCGAATCATAGTCAAGATATTTACGACTCACATAAATAACAGGCTCTGTAATTTTACCAACCTTATGTCCGAGGATGTATACCGATACTATTGGCAATGGCTTACCATTTGCATCAACATTCCTCTTGTTCTCATACTGAGTTCCAAGGTACTGACGAAAACGTGTGATCTCTGTGCTACGCCATGATTTCTGAACTTCTATCAATATCAAATGTTCTTCTCCATTTTCCTCACGCACAATGGCACCAAAATCTATGCGAAAAATCGATACACGACCATCTTCTCTGTTGGAATACTCATTTGGACGCATCTCCACACTGACTATTTCTTTTTTTAACAATGCAGACAATAACGTGCGCGCCACTATCTCATCCTCCATCAAAAACTTAAATACGCTGTCGTATAAAGGATTCGCTATAAATCTTTGTTTTTTCATTTCTTTATATTGTTACTAAACTATTTTCTGCAAAATTCAAAAATTTATCTAATATATGCAACTCAATTAAGAATTATTTTCTCTTCTTTGTCTTCGGAATCGCATAATCCGTCGGCACTTCTATCGGCTCGAAATTTACGGCTTTATAAAAATAGTAGACATCGATAGGTTCATTCTCGTCGCATATATTTGAAAGGATCCTAGAATGTTCGTTTTCAAAACGCTTGCTCGTCTTGATTTCATCCCATGTGTAAGTGAACTTCAATGCGTATCCATCAAATTGGTAGAGACGGTAAAGATAAAAATCTGAGTGTTCTTTGGTATAGAACTTCGCTTTTTTACGTATGCCGTCAAACGTGAATTTCTCACCCATTTTATCCAGCAAAACCTGTATGTCTAAAGGGAATGCTGATGTCACTACCGCCTGATTCGTACACCACACACTGTCTGCGATTATGTCGTCGTACGACACATTTAGCATATACCTGTTGCTCAATTGGTCATAATTATTGATTTTGTTACGCTTCACTTCTACTTTGCTCCATGGAGTCCACACTTTCTTCTTTTTCCACGCCTCTTTGAACCCAAGTTTGCGATATATGGTAGTATCCTTATAACTGTCTTCCACCTCCAACCGATTATAAGACTCTTCATAGAATCCCTTTATCCTCACCTTCTCCTGTGAAAATGAAGAGATAGCAAAAAACAAAAACAAAAAAAGTATATTTATCCTCATATTATATCCTTTTAATACCCTATCATTGTAGCCTAGTTCAAACAAAGATACCAAACTTCATTTTAATTCCGCAGAATAACCGACAAAATTATCAACACACAAAAAATGATAAATCTGTTAGAATACAAAAATGCATCCCTTTATATAAAGAGACGCATATATACAAAAAGAGACGCACATCTGTGCGTCTCTACATATCTCATTATTCTGCAGCTGCAGTTTTTTTCTTTTCGTTGATTTCTGGGTCAACCAAGATTCTACCACAATACTCACAAACGATAACTCTCTTACGAGTGCGGATATCAGCGATTCTCTGAGGTGGGATACGGTTGAAGCAACCACCACATGCATCTCTCTGAACTGTCACAACAGACAAGCCGTTACGAGCGTTCTTTCTGATTCTCTTGAATGCTGATAGAAGTCTCTCGTCGATCTTATTCTCAAGCTTCTCTGCCTTCTCCATCAACTTCTCCTCCTCTGCACGAGTGTCGGCGATGATTGACGTAAGCTCTTCTCTCTTCTGATCCAAATCCTGCTTTCTTCCCTGCAAATACTCCTCTGTCGACTTCAATTCCTGAGTCTTATTCTCAATGTCTCTCTCTCCTTCCTTGATTCTCTTCTCAGAAAGCTGGATTTCAAGACCCTGATATTCAATTTCTTTTGCAAGATTATCGTATTCTCTGTTGTTGCGTACAGTGTTCTGCTGATCCTGGTACTTTTTCATCTGACCTTTGGCCAAATCGATATCGCTCTTGTGACGATTGATCTTAAAGTTTAGATCTTTAATATCGTTATCCAAATTAGCAATACGTGTCTCCAAACCAGCTACTTCATCCTCAAGGTCCTTAACCTCCAATGGTAGCTCACCACGCACAGCACGTAGATTGTCGATCTGCGACATTACCTTCTGCAAATCATACAATTTCTTTAGTTTCTCTTCTACTGTAATCTCTTTAGCCTCTGCCATAATCTATAAATAATTTATAGGATTCGACTTTATAGTTGAATTCTGAACCGCAAATTTAATATTATTTTTTGATAATACATTAAAAAATATCTCTTTTGTGTATTGTTCGCTCTCATAATGTCCAATATCTGCAATAATTGGGCCATCATAGCTATCAAAAAACTGATGATACTTCACATCTCCAGTCACCAAAATGTCCGCACCCTTACTTTTTGCCAAGCCTACCATATCCGAACCTGAGCCGCCACACAATGCGACACGTCGTATCATTCCGACTTTATCTATGTCTGTATATTTCAACATCTCACAACGGAAAGTTTCTTTCAAACGTTTCAAGAATTC
>CAMJFV010000435.1 GCA_946405045.1 uncultured Bacteroidales bacterium
TCATGACGCATTTTATCAAGCAAATTGTAGAGCGACGGTACTACAGCAAGGCCAGACGCAGTAAGAGACTGCTCCCCAGGTCCTTTGAAATAAACAATAGCCACACGTTTATCTTTATTAGGAATATGCTGGAGCGAGATATAGTTATTGACAGCTGTCACAAATTTGTCCAGTCTTTCAGGAATCGTATATTGCTCATGAATACCCTCATCATTGATACGATGCGCAAAAAGGACATACGGACGTATACTGCCATCCAATTCTGGCACTACAATACTCTGGCTCATAAAGCCACCCGACATACCATGCTTATCCTCCTTCCACTCTGATGTCAAACGATTCACATTAAGGGTATTGAAAAGAGGTATATTCTGTTCGCTGAGCCATGTAACAACTTTATCTCCCAACCTACCATGAGCAAGATTGATAACAGCATTAAAACGCATATTCGGTCGAATTATCGAGATTGAGTCTATAAATTTACCAAGGCTCTGGCTTACACGATACACTGTATTGCCACTTTTCTCCAAAGCAACGACAAGATCGTCAGAATCACCCATCATACCTGTCACAATAACATTCGGCGCATCACTTTTCATCAACCCATGATCCCGAAGATATGACTCATACTTTTCAATGTCGTTGAAATATACATTTTCATCTTTAGGATGCTCCACGTTAGGATGCGAAAACAGACCTTCATGTGCAGGCAAGACCTCTGTCACCTCACCTTTGAATATGATCTTCCAGTCAACATTCTGACGGATATAATTTAACATAGAGCGATAGTTTTGACGAGTGGCTCCACGTAAATAGGCATTGAGAGTGTCTGCGGTCAGACTATCCACACTGACAATATAGTTGTCTGGATTAACAGCCATACTGGTCAATATATTGGTGCCAGTCCAACCTGCCATTTGTATTTTATCACGCTGTTCTTCCGTGAGACGAATACCCATGGCATTCATGAATACCATATCATAATCATCTATGTCGTCAAGGCAATCAATCTGCAATTCTTCGACACTTATAAACGGATTATCGTTTGCCTTGTTTATCTCACTGAGTGTAGTGACCTGATAATTGATAAATGCGACACGCGTGCGTGAAAACCACTTGTGCCATACAAAAACAATTGCAGCGATCGCCAAAAAAGCGATCACCACAATACCTATGTATTTCCAGATACATTTTGCTTTCTCTGAAATCATCTTCGTTGTTTTTAGATTTTTTTGTTCACTAATTTGTCAATATCCAGCGATAAACCGACGCTGAAGTTAGAACCCGTTGTCATTGGCGAACAATAATAATAAGCTTTTGGTTTATAATTAAACAGATTGTCGACAGCAAAATTCAGATGCACACCTCTGTGTATATGCTGCTGCAACATAAGTTTCCAAAGTGTATAACCCTGATCTACATCCTTTCTGCCAGACTGCGGTTTTCCCAAATGTCGACCCGACAATACCACACTGATAGCGTAATTCTTCGTAAACGTATGGTCATAATCCGTACGCCACGTCATAGTATGGGAACGAGGTTGAGTAAATTGAGAATCTATAACATTGCCACTTTCATGTAAAAATGAATAATTGTAACGGAATCCTAACCCCATATCCAGACGATATTGTGCGCTGAAATCCAATCCCCACACTTGCACGCCATCCTCATTCCAGTATAGCGAACTTGTCAACGCCTTATACTCAGTGCCGTCGTCTGCAATAAAAACATATCCATCACCTTCCTCACGAATTCGTTCATCATCATAAAGCACCTGATAACCGCCTTCACGATAGGAATCATCCACAACCCAATAACGTCCTACATTTGTTATACGTTTGTCGAAGATATTACAATAGCCCATCAGAGTCAAATTATATTGGCCATTGAGTATTCCGACATCAGTTACTTTGTTG
This sequence comes from uncultured Bacteroidales bacterium, assembly GCA_946405045.1. Taxonomy (GTDB): domain Bacteria; phylum Bacteroidota; class Bacteroidia; order Bacteroidales; family Paludibacteraceae; genus UBA1723. The sequence goes on from CAMJFV010000435.1 coordinate 1,917, forward strand.
TTATGCTCCACAGCCAAATTGAAATTGTTGCTCTTCTCTGGCTCCACATCCGGATTACCTATAATCATATAACCCATGTTGCCCATATCAAAGTGCATATACATCTCTTTGAGAGACGGAGCTCGGAATCCATTGGCGTAATTTGCACGAAGAGTGAATTTGTCAAACTTATAGACAGTAGCAAGACGTGCTGTAAACGCCTGTTTATCTGACGCTGAAAAATGGTCGTATCTTACACTGCCAACCACATTGAAACGTTTGGTAGGATTATAATCAAACTGTGCATATGCATCAATGTTATTTTGCTCATGTGACGCATTGTCAAGAAACTGATACGTATTAAGATAGTCATGTAACAGATCAGCACCTACTGTCAGGACATTCTTTCCAAACGCATTATTATAGAGTGCATGAACAGTATGTTGAGCATTGCGATAGTCGTGATCGTGGGTACGTATACCTTCAGGAGTATAATTCGCTTTATCATATTGATCATAGGCATACGACGCCTCAATATTTTTACCGTTTTTCCAGTCATAGAGAGTCTTCAAGCCACCGCTATATCCATTGAAATGATAGTTGTAAGTTTCTCGTTGACTTTCACGATAAAAATAGCTGCCTCGCACAATGAATTTAAGAGATTCAGAAGGGCTGAATTTGAGACGTTCCTTGATATTGAAAGATTCCTGTCCGTATAGCTTCTTGACGTTAGACTT
>CAMJFV010000436.1 GCA_946405045.1 uncultured Bacteroidales bacterium
CATCTGTACCACACTGCCATGCGAAGTAACCATCCCACTGACCGCTCTTGTGCCACATGTGGTTCTTTGCGAATGTCCAAAGTTTGTCAAACTCCTCCTTATGGTCTGTCTGTACACAAATCATCATACCATAAGACATACCCTCAGAACGAACATCGTTGTTACCTGTATCAAGGATATAAGACTCGTTACCCTTATCGTAGTATACCTTGTTGCTACCTTTGAAGTAGTGATCCCAAAGCTGATCTAGTTTCTTTTGGATCTCTTCCTCACTCTTGCCTAATATTGATGCGAATGGACTAGTATAGTTACCTGTGTAGAATGCACCTGTTCCATTTGTCTTGTCACAATCTGGTCCATAGTATGCGCCATTCTCATCAAAGAATCCTGCTCCTCCAGTAATTGGTTGAGGATCTCCACCACAATCTGTACATGGCTCTTCTCCACTGCCACCACAATTCTCTACCTTGATAGAAGATGTTTGAGCCAAAATGCTTCCTCTTGCGTTAGTGATTGTCAACATACCTGTACCTGCAGCTTTTGGTTTCCAATCAATAGAACCAGCAGCATTGATACCACTCTTTACAACATAACCAGCAACACCAGAGAACTCAACATAGTTGACATTACATCCAGCTCCGTCATTTGTCGACTTAATAAACAATCTCATCTTGCTTGTCGAAACTGGATCGAATGTAGCTTTGAAATCATTACCTACAGTTTTTCCTGAATATGCAGTCTTCCAAGAACCACTCTCATCATATTGAACCTCAAATGCTGTGATTGTGCTGTATTCTGTGCACTCATCAATTTTGATGCCACCTACAGTCTGTGTCTTACCGAAGTTGAACTCAACCCACTCATCAGAACCGCTCATTGATCCCCAACGGCTGCTACCTCCGTGGTTGCCATCATCACTCAAGATGTTGTCGACTACCCAATAAGGATTATCTGCAGTCTCACCCCACTCAGAAGAAGCCTTCACACTAGATACTGAAACCTCTGTTGAAGTTGAACCAGTACCCCAGTTTAAAGTGTAAGTTCTGTCATTAGCGTCTCCTGTCATTGTCCAAGACACCTTGTAAGTAGAATCCTTGCAATACTGAGTCGCAGAAGCAGAAATTGAGAACTCTGGATCTGGCACAGCAGGTTTTCCTGAACCTACAACAATCTCACCTCCGTTTGGAACAGCTTTGAAATATACATATCCGTCTACAACCTCAGACTCAAGTTCATTATCTCCCTGAGTCACTTTGAGGTCAGACCAACCGTCCTTCATAGGGACACGTACCGACAATGGATAATCCCAGTTGCAAAGTTTTGTGTCCAAATTAACAGTCAACGAATATGTCTCACTCGAAGCATCACCTCCTGTCTTCGTGAACTTAGCATTGTCACGCTCCTTGAAATACATGATAGCGTCACGTGCTGTACATACCCAATAATCTTTCTTGTTTTGATCCAACCACTGTAATGTTCCTGTGAAAGCATCTGGGCTAGTTGGTGAATAACTGCCATTTCCCTGACGTCCCTGAATTCCATGGATTAGGAATACCATCCAACCTCCATTAGCTCCAGAACATCTGCTAGTGAATTGGCTTTGTGTATTAATTCCTTGGTCTCCACAGATTTGGCAATCGAATCGAGCCAAGTTGTTTGGAGACTTACTATTAGTCTGTCCACCACAAATACGTCCACCAATATAGTAACTAAGAGTATTGCTTATCTCATTACAGTTAGGATAAGCAATTGTAAGACAAGGCTGTCCAATCTGTCGTTCGATTGTTGACTTAGAAGAAGCCAACTCACTAGAATTGCCACTGTGAGAATCTGTATGGCTACCGATCTCGTGACCTCTTTCTGCTATACTCTTATATGGACTCCAATTATTTGTCCATCCCGTCACAACATAAAATGTGGCCTTAAAATTATATTTATCCAATTGTTCTGCAGCCCACGTATGTGAGTTGACCTCATTGGCACCGTCGTCGAATGTAAATGTAATCGCCGACTTTGCCCAATCTTCCCAAGTGGCAATCTCCTGCGCCTGCGCAAAAGATAAGGACGCCACCAATGCCGATGATAAAAGTAATTTCTGTTTCATATGCTTAGCGTTTTTTTTTCGTTAGTAATAATGTGTAGACGTGAGTTATTCTCGTTTACGGTTGCAATATTATCCTAAAGCTAGATAAAGCAAAATGTGATTACAACTATTTTTTGACGTTTTTTTCTCAAATATGTTCGTTAACATACAATGACTTTTTTTTCTATGTTTTTTGGCGATTTTTTACAGGTTTTTCCTCTCGTTCAAAAAAAAATATATAATTTTTCCATGTCAACGTTGGAGATATTAATTTTAGTATTACTTTTGCACTGTCGATTCGTCGATAAAAAGACGTAATTTGTCGATACATCAAGGCTAACACAAAAACAGACACTTTTTAATTAACTCTAAAAATTGTAAGCGTATGAAAAAAACATTTACTTCACTTAGAAAAACAACATCTGCGATTGCCGCTTTAGTTATTTCAGGTATGACATTCAACGCATCCGCAGAAAAACTTTCAGGGAACACAGCTACTGAGATCGCAGGAATGATGACCACAGGTTGGAAACTAGGAAACACATT
>CAMJFV010000437.1 GCA_946405045.1 uncultured Bacteroidales bacterium
AGAGGCTGTAAGAAAAAGATTCGTAGGCTTGGGCCTAAAAGACGTATATATGTCATCGGCAGTGAAAATCCATGATTTCCATGATTTTCTAGAAAAGCACAATCTTTCTGCGGACGAAGTCATGTATATGGGCGACGACATTCCTGATTATGAGGTGATGAAGGAGTGTGGATTCCCATGTTGTCCTGCGGATGCGGCTCCTGAGATTAAAGAGATAAGTTGCTATGTGTCTGATAAAAAGGCTGGAGAAGGTTGTGGACGCGACGTGATCGAGCAGGTGATGAAGGCACAAGGCAAGTGGATGGATGATAAAATAGCATTTGGTTGGTAGTATGATGATTTTACTTGTAAAAGTAGCCCTTTTGATTGTGGGCTTTGTTGTTCTTATTTATGGAGCGGATTTCTTTGTGGACGGTGCTTCAAAGTTGGCAAAACGTTTCAATATTCCGTCTTTCATTATAGGACTGACAATTTGTGCGTTGGGAACAAGTGCTCCGGAACTGGCGGTGAGTGTCACAGCCTCAATATCTGGTGCGAACTCGTTGGCCATTGGTAATGTGTTGGGCTCCAATTTCTTCAATTTGATGGTTGTGCTTGGAGTTTGCGCGGTTATCAATCCTATTCCTGTGACAAAAAATCTGTTGCGACGTGATTATCCGGTATCAGTTGCCGCAATCACATTGCTGTCTGTTTTCCTGATGTCGGATTCAGACGTCAGTCGTGTTGAGGCAGGAATATTGTTCTGCTTTTTGATCGGATATATAGTGTGGACAATCGTCGACACAAAGAAACATCCGGAGACAGCGGAGCCAGAAGCGGAGGAAAATGAGGAGTTTGTGCCGTGGAAATGTGCACTTTATATAATCGGAGGTTGTGCGGCCATTGTCCTTGGTGGAGATTTGGTAGTAGAGTCGGCAAAAGTGCTAGGTGGAGCTATGGGAATGAGTGAGAAACTCATCGGTTTTACTATCTGTGCGATTGGAACATCATTGCCTGAGCTTGTCACTTCATACACAGCTTCGAAGAAAAACCAGAATGATATGGCGATGGGTAACGTGATCGGATCCAACATATTCAATATCCTTTGTATCCTAGGACTTTCAGGTTTGATCTCTCCGATCGCTATTGGAGACGCGAATATAAACGCCACTTTGATAGATTGTGGAATCAACGTTGGAGTTTGTATTTTGGCTTATATCTTCTGTATAACAGGAAAGAGAGTTGACCGTTGGGAAGGATTTGTCCTTATCGGAATCTATCTGGCTTATATGGCATACAATATAGTGAAAGACATGTTCTAACATGAAAATACTTAATAACATAATCAAACTTACTCGATTGCCGCTTCTATTGCTTGTGGTGGCAATACAGCTTGTCACTCATTACTGCATTGTTGAGCCGATGGTAAAACATGCAGATGGTGAGGTGCAGATGGGGACACTGCCATTGACATTGTGTGTGTTGGCTACGGTGTTTACTGCATTGGGCGGCTTTTTCGTGAATGACTATTTCGATGTCAAGATCGACAGAATCAACCGCCCTATCACACGTATAGTCGACCTGTTTGTCTCACGAGACACAATTTTCAACCTATACATTGGAGTCACAACAGTTGCGGTTGTCAGTGCAGGCGTGTTGAGTTATATCGCGTCGGCATTCGACTATTTCTTTATTTTCGTGGCGGTAGTCGGACTATTGTGGTTCTATTCGTCAAGTTACAAGCGCACACCATGGGGCAGCCTATTGCTTGCTGTCGCTGTGGCTATGATTCCTGTGATAGTATGCATGTACGACAACTGGTTCATACTTATGCATGAGGTGTCGATGCTGATCGGCCAGGAGAGTATGGTGGCATTGACTGCCTTTCTTAATAATATTCTCACTAAAGCAGTGGTATTTGGAGTATTGTTGGCTGCATGGATAATAGTCGTTGACATTATCAGAGCTATGATTGAGGAGAAAGGAGAGCGAGAGATGGAATGCCATTCTTTGCCAATCGTATACGGACATACAGTGGCCAAAGTGGTTTGTTATGTTGTGATTGCCTTAGCTGCGGTTGGTTGTGGAAAAGTGGCGTTAGAGTCGACGGCATATCTATCTACGAAAGCAATCAACTACTTCTTGTTCACTATAGCTCCTCTGTCTATAGGCCTATGTTTCCAGTTAAAAAAGAGCAAAATAAGATTGGATTACATGATTTGTACAGGAATAATTTATGCGGTCGCAATTTTTATGATTGTATTTGTCATGTTTTTAGGCTATTATTACGAATAAAAATGAATAAAAACATAGAATTGTTAATATATTATTGGAAAAAGATATAGAATTGTGACAATTTTTATGCATATTTGCATGTATATTGGCAAAACGAAATATAGTAATGAAGAAATTAGTATTATTAATAGTTGGGTCCTTCTTGCTAACGATGGTGTCGCATGCAAGAGTCAAGCGAGTATGTAATGCTCCTGAGGTGAATGCGGAATACAGCACCCTTGAGAATGCTTTGTTGGATTGTGCCGCTGGAGACACGATTTTCCTTGAAGCTTCTGGTACGGAATACGGTCCTGGTGACGCATATGGATTTGATCCGATCCGAATCACAAAGCCAATAACAATCATTGGTCCTGG
>CAMJFV010000438.1 GCA_946405045.1 uncultured Bacteroidales bacterium
CGGTTACATCAAGACATCAAGAGCACTTGGTATGAATCTGACACCTGGTGCTGTTACCGCAACATCTCTTCGTTCAGCAACTCCGAACAATCCGATCACGATTGTTGGTTCCGGTCCTTCGTTCACAACACGTGGCGGTAACAATCACTACATGAACGTCGTTGGTTCTGATTCACATGGTACTGCATATGTATCGAATCCGATGACAGGACGCGTGGAACGTAAGAACATCAATTCTCTTGCAACAAGTTCTGTTCTTGGTCTATATGGTTCAGGTGATGTGAATGCACCGTATGCGTTGAGTGATGATGTTCAGGATTCTCTGAGTACACTCAAATCAATCGTTCAATCAATCATTAATATCTTCACTGGTGAAGGATCCGTCGAAGATGCTCTTGCCAAGGAAGAAGAGAAGAGTGAATATGAACGTATGCAATTTGAAACCGCAAACCTTTCCGAAGAGGAACAGGCCGAAATCGATAAACGTGCACGTGAATTGTTCGAGGCGGAACACGGTCGTTACCAGGGTGAAACGGATGCTCAATTTGAGAAACGTTATCAGAAATACAAGCAAAAGTATTGGGCAATGGCTGCTACAGAAAAGGTCCGCGAGAAGGTTAAAGCTACTGCTGATGGATCTGATGAAGGCGCAATGTCATTGATCAATTCAACGCTTGGTGATGACGGTATGATATCCAAGTTCTCATCCAGTATGGAAGCTGTGGATGACTCCGTTCAAGCGGGTGGTCTTCAGTCACTACTCGAATCCCTCACAAGTAGTGAAAAGAAGTCCAAGGGAGCAGCTCGATATGAATCTGATAATGGCGCTATTATGTGGACTGACATGTATAAACCTGAAGTTCGCAAGAACAAGGGATCTGGTTGGTCACGTAATGCTCCTCAGAGCGCATATCAACTCGTGTTGGATGAATTCTTCCGGAACACAGTTGCACCGACAATCAAAATCACAGGTGCCTTCAAGCAATATCTTGACCCTGTCGATGATGATATGGTTGGTACACGTGGTGAAGAACACTCTGGTGCAGACTTCACAATCGGTGGTAATCCAGAGATTCATGCAACGACAGGCGGTCGTGTTGTTGAAGTTGGTATTGATAATGACCACTTTGGCAATTATGTAAAGATCCAAGATATCGGTGGTGACTACCATATCTATGCACACCTGAAAGATGTGAAAGTCTCCGAGGGTGATGAGATCGAGGGTGGTGACGTCATCGGTACAATGGGTCATACTGGTTCGTCTCAAATCATTTTGAAGCAAAGTGATGGTTCACGTGGTGACACATCGCTCATCCAATCTGGTGATAGACTCCACTACGAAATCCGTAATTCGGATAACGAAATTCTGAACCCATTTACGTTCTTTAAATACAAACGTGGCGGTGGAACAAATGGTTCTATCACATTGGAACCAAAAGAAGCCATGTTCCGTGCTGCTTCGGAAGTATTTACAAAAGCTGCGGAACACTCCTCTCAACCTGGTACGTTGTTATGGAATCGCACATCATCGTCAAATGTCACGTTTGATGACGGTTTTACGATTGATAATATTCCGTCACATTGTACTGGTACGATGGGTGCTGTTGTGAAACGTATGGGATATTACACATACCCAGCTGGTAAATCTTATACTGAAACATACCAAGGCGAAGGCTACATGGGTAGAGACGTTGCAACAAAATGGGGTGTTTCTGGTACCAAGGGTAAAGCCAGAATCTATAACAAGGATGGTTCTATTTCAGATGACTGGGAAGTCGGTCCAGGATCTGCGTGGCAACCAGGTGATATCATGTTCAACAGCACAGGTGACGCTCATGCCCACATGCCAGTATTCACATCCGCTGATGGTCAATGGCTCGGCTTCAACGGTGGTGCTGATGATTCGTTGGCGAACTCTGTTAAGCTTGGCAAGTACTACCTGGAGAATAACGCTCTCCCGGAAGGTGTCACGATCAATGATACCGGAAAATGGTGCAATGATCATCCGTGGACTGACCAAATAGGTGCAATTGCACCACCAATGAGCTATTACGTCAGATACGTTGGTGATCCTGTTACATTTGTAACCGGTGAAGCTGATGAAGATGATTACTTCGGTGATGATTTCTTTGATGAAGATTCTGCAGCGGCCATGACTGCAGCTGGAGTTACCGAAGGCGTGAAAGCCAAAGCCAAATCTGATGAGAATGACTGCGTCCCAGCCAAATGGGAAAAAACTGGTGCTAGCTATGGTGTTGTAAGAAATGCCGCAGGTATTGAACTTGCAAAATGGATATATCCTACCGGCAATTCGAATGCTGATGCAAACTGGCAGAAGGCTCATTCAGATTATTTGCCATATCGGAGAGTGATGTCAGATGGTACTACAAAACTCGTATGGGTATATGGTTTCAACAATAAAATTAGTAAAACAATTGGTAGTATCGTATATACACCGAGAGTCTGGTTTGCAAAGAATCAATATTCTAATTCGTCATCCAGTAATAATGCATCAGCAAACACTTCTGGTGTAATCAGCACTGCGACAATTACAAACTCGGATCGAGCTGAATACATGACAGATCTGTATACCGCGGGTGTGTATAAAGATGCAAAGAAGAAAACT
>CAMJFV010000439.1 GCA_946405045.1 uncultured Bacteroidales bacterium
AGAAGTTCGCACGTGTCTTGAAATATTTTTGATACGAGTTCTGCATCTCCACCAGAATCGTATCTCCCTTTGCTGTGGTGCAGAGCATGTCGAATATCACTCCACGACGATTCTTTCCTCTGCGTGGTTCCTCCACATTTTCAAACTGTACACTTGTGATTGTGTCCTCGTCGCCTTCTAAAATGGCATTCAGAAACGACCTCATGATGATCGGGTCGGACATGCAATACTTAAACCCGAAATCACATCGCAAATCAATGTATTTTCCCATTGTTACTATTTTTATGAAATTTGTACTGTTTTGTCAATCCATATAGACCAAACAAAACTATTGTCGTTGCAAATATATAATTTTTCATCAACACACACAAATCATTGTAGATTTTTAAGCAAGTTCACTTTTAATGTTTGTTATTATACCAATATTTGTGTAAAAGTCACATTAAACACTACATTTTAGAGAAAATATCTGTAATTTTGCATTGTCCAACAACAAAAATGAACTGCTATGTACACATACGAACATCCACATCCATCTGTCACTGCAGACTGTGTTGTTTTTGCATTCGACGGCAAGTCTCTCAACCTATTGTTGATCAATAGAGGTATTGAACCATACAAAGGATCTTGGGCATTGCCTGGCGGATTCATACACATGGATGAGACAGCAGAAGATGGTGCATTACGTGAACTTAAAGAGGAGACGGGAGTTGAGGATATTTATCTGGAGCAGTTCCACACATTCACAACTGTGGACCGTGACCCTCGTGAACGAGTGATGACGATAGCATTCCTGGCTTTTATCCGTCAGGATGATTATTCTGTTGTGGCTGGCGATGATGCTGCAAAAGCCCAATGGTTCCCTGTGGACAACCTGCCTGAACTGGCTTTCGACCATAAGGAAATTATCAAAATGGCATTAGACAAACTGCGTTGGAAAATCACGTATGAGCCGCTTGTGTTCCATCTCCTAAACAAAACATTCACAATGACACAGTTGCTAACCATATATGAAGTGGTGATTGGCAAAGAGTTGGACCGACGCAATTTCAATAAGAAGATGCTTCAGCTTGGTTATGTCGTGCCGACAGAGGAGCGTGTACAAGGTGTGGGACGCCCAGGTACTCTATATATGTTCGACGAGGAGAAATACAGAGAGCAGATCAACAACAGAAACGTCTTTTGAAAAATTCTATCAAAAACATCCGTACTTATTTGTTGACGTATGGAAAAAAACAAAAAACCGAGCTGATTCCATAGAATAGCCCGGTTTATTTTTATATAAATTCCGATTTTATTTCATCACCAAAGGCTGACCTGTAGCCTCGACGACACTCCACCAGAACTCACCTTCAAGGTTGACTTTCTTGCGCTGTGCTGTGGCAGCCTCGATTGGCAACAAAGTGAATGAACCGTTCCAATAACCTACCACGAAATCAGTACGTCCGGCCATAGCGGCATGTACCGCATTGTGAGTCAACTGCTCGCAGAACTTACTGTCGTTAGCATTGGCAGGAATACTGCGGATGATATAACTAGGGTCGATATACTTGACACAGATAGGAATATTCTTCTTGTTGAAATAATCTGTGATCTGGTTCTTCATATAGACACCGATATCCTCGTGAAGCACATTGCCGGAAGCATCCTTCTTACGTTCACCCTGGAAGAACTGTTGTCCAGCTCCCTCAGCCACGACAACCACCGCATGTTTCTTACGTTCCAAACGCTTCTCCAATAGGTTCAAGAATCCGTTCTGTGTCTCAGGATTGTCCAAATCGAAATCCATCTCTGGAATCAAACAGAAATTCACATCAGGCACAGCCAAAGCCACGTTAGCTGCGATAAATCCAGAGTCGCGACCCATAAGTTTGACCAATGCCACACCGTTGATAGCACCCTTTGCCTCATAGTGAGCGTTCAAGATGATGCTCTGAGCGGCAGTGAAAGCGGACTCGAATCCAAAAGACTTCTCAATCAAATTGATGTCATTATCAATAGTCTTAGGCACACCAGCCACAGCGATCTTCAAACCACGTTTCTCAATCTCCTTATAGATACCGTGAGCACCCTTTAGAGTACCGTCGCCACCTACGCAGAACAATATATTGATATTGTTTCTTTCCAACGTGTCAACAATTATCTCATAAGGCTGTTGTCCACGTGAAGAAGCCAACATACTACCACCATCCTTGTGGATATCATCCACCAAGTCGGGATTCAAATCAATAAACGGAATCTGAAGATCAGGATTCAAACCAGCGTAACCATACTGAACACCGACGATATTAGTCACTCCATAACGGTTGTAGAGATGTGTCACCAAACCACGGATCACATTGTTCAATCCAGGGCACAAACCGCCACAAGTCACGATAGCCACCTTCGTCTTCGCAGGCTCGAAATATATCAACTCTTTTGGTCCTGGTTTTTCAAAAGAGACCAAGTTTTCGCCATTCTTCATGGCAGTCATCACCTCACGTAGAGAAGAAGAGTAAAGCACACGCTCACCATCCTCAACGAAATCATATATACCGTCGCCCTTAACTTTCGACAAATGAAGAGGAGTCTTGATCCTACACTCTCCTAATGTTTTTACAGTGAAATCCATATCCATAGATCAATC
>CAMJFV010000440.1 GCA_946405045.1 uncultured Bacteroidales bacterium
GATAATGAATTTAATGCAACAAAAAATTGGGTCGACGGTATTGATGGACCAGGTGTCTTCATATTCCCATGCGGAAGCAAGTATGACAAGCATGGCATTTCAGAAGTTCCAGACAGTTTCGAAATCATTTCTTCCCCTATCGTCATTTTCCAGAATCCAGACAGCTCTGTGCTTTATCGTGACACTATAAGTTGTGATACAGCACCTGTATATTACGGAGTATTCCCTCCTGTATATAAAGATGGTGATGTGTTTGTCGGATGGGATGTAGAGCCACATGTGCATGAGACTCCTGGCACATATTACTATACAGCTGTTTATGACGAGGATACGACATCCACTCAAAACAATTGGCTATGTTTCACAGCTGAAGCACCAGAATCAGAAATCTCGTACTATAACTATGAAAATAACCCAGACGTACAATATTCTCTTGACGAAGGAAAAACATGGAAGACTTTGGAAGAAGGTACGAAAGTGACACTAAAAAACATAGGAGACAAAGTTTACTTAAAAGGAAATAACCCTGAAGGATTCTCTCATGGACAAGTAGAACGTTCTGGATTCATCATGTCTGGATTAATAAAAGCTTCCGGTAGTGTGATGAGTTTGATCGATGGTATTGGCAAATCAAAAGTAATTCCGAACGATTACTGTTTCTCATTATTGTTTAATAGATGCGAAGCATTGACACAAGCTCCAGAATTACCTGCCACAACATTGACAAAAGCATGTTACGAATTCATGTTCCAAGACTGTATAAATCTGACGGAGGCTCCAAAATTGCCAGCCACAAAGATATATGACAAAAGCTATGTTGGTATGTTCATGGGCTGCCGTGACTTAAAAGAGGCTCCAGAATTACCAGCGACAGAAATGAAATACAGATGCTATGATTCCATGTTCAGAGATTGCATATCTCTTGAAACGCCACCAGCATTGCCAGCTAAAAAATTAGCACAAGAATGCTATCATCAAATGTTTCAAGAATGTTATAGCTTAAATGAGGTTCCAGAATTACCAGCAACAAAAATGGCAATTGATTGTTATAGTATGATGTTCAATGGATGTATAGCTTTGAAAATTGCTCCAAAGCTACCTGCCACAGAATTGGCCCCAGTTTGTTATTATTCAATGTTTGGTGGTTGTATTGGTTTAACTGAAGCTCCTGAATTACCAGCAACCACATTGGATAGTGCATGCTATGGTGGCATGTTCTACAAATGTTCATCGCTAACCAATGCTCCAGATCTACCAGCAACCACATTAGCTGAGGCATGCTATGAATGGATGTTCTCTGATTGTACATCTTTGGAAAAAGCACCTGAACTACCTGCGACTAAACTGGCAAAAGAATGCTATATGGGCATGTTCTCTGATTGTACATCTTTGGAAAAAGCTCCTGAATTGCCAGCTACAGAATTAGCTGATAGCTGCTATATTCATATGTTTACAGGATGTACAAATTTGAACTACATCAAAGTCGGAGTAATGACTTTGGATAATGAAGTGGATGCGACAAAAGATTGGGTTGAAGGAGTCGACAAAGACGGTATTTTCATATTCCCTTGTGGTTCTACATACGACAAACATGGCTACTCTGAGGTGCCTCCTCTTTTCGAAATCATAGGACATGGACATATCAACGACTCGATTATCATAGCTTGCGACTCGATTGTCTATGATGGCATCACATATTATGAGTCAAAAGAATGGAATGACACTATATCCACCGTCGACGAATGTGACAGCATCATCGCTTACCATTTGATCGTTCACAAAAGCACAGTTAAAGAGGAGACCATCTATGCAGAAGAAAGTTTCATCTGGCATGATATGGTTTATACTGAAAGCACTTCATGGGATGACTCTTTAACATCAGTATTCGGTTGCGACAGCGTGATTCGATATAATCTCATCATTAAGGAAGAGGAGAAAAGCAAACTCAAATTAGATGTTCAAGATGATGATATGATTCTGATTCTACCAGGCGATGAGCAACCAATCAGCTATATACTGACAGGAGGAAAGGGTTCTCAATACGAGATACGCGACAAAAACAAACTAGTATATTCTGGCGAAGTTGCAAACGACAGCACCGTCAATCTGATTTGTCCAAACAATATGGAACCTGGATTACACACAGTCACAATGGAGATGTGTGATGAAGAAGGAAACTGTGCGAAAGATGAATTTGAGATCAATGTGATGTTGCCAGACGACAAACAAAAGAGTTACTACGTGAGAGTTTGGAACGACGTGGTGATCTGCAGAAACGGTGACGGTCAATTCCTATCTTTCCAATGGTACAAGGATGGCAAGAAAGTGGAAGACGCAAGTCTACAATACTTCAATGACATATCCGTACTTGATGGTGAATACATGGTCTTCGTATCCGACAAAGATGGAAAGAGCTACTTTATTGAGCCAATCCACTACGAAGCAATTGATGCGGCATATTCTATCACTGCGACACCGGGCATCGTTGACAGAGGCAAAGAATTCACATTGACAATCACAGGTGTGGAAGCTAACGATCTGCAAAACGCACGCATCGTAGTGTATAGAGTCGACGGAACAATTGAGAAAATACTCAATAATGTAGAGGCTCAACAGTCTACTAT
>CAMJFV010000441.1 GCA_946405045.1 uncultured Bacteroidales bacterium
ATCTTTTCTATATAACTTTTCCTCAGAAGTTCTATCATATCATTCCATAATGAATATCCTTTACAAAATTAATAAATTTATTCTCCATAGAATACAAAATTCATAAAATCCGCATTTTTATATTCTATATAATACGAAATTAGCAAAATTCATATTTTTATATTCTATAAAATACAAAATCGATAAAATCTATATTTTCATTCTCTATAAAATACAAAATTCAGGAAACACACACTTTTTTGAAATGAGAATTTGTAAATGGCTTGGAACATACGAATCTCAAATGGAACATGACACTCGTCTCCTCGGAAAGATCCGTCATCGTGTTTCCCGACAATTTAGCATTTTGAATTTAGCATTCTGAATTTAAACTTCATATCCGCCTCCCATCGTTTCTCTGACAATTCCGTCCATTTCCAAATCAAAAAGGATGTCGGAGACTTCAGCTATTGATTTGTCTAACTCTCTGGCAATAATATCTTTATGTGTTGTTCCTGCAGACGAGAGGTATTCCACAACCAGTCTCTTGTCTACGTCAAGATCAAGAGCAGACAGATCTGGCTTTTGTGGGGATTTTTGCACAGGATTTTGCGAGACTGAGATGGAAGACACACGTCGCAAGAAAGAATCATCATGATTGCCAGACAGAATCTCATCCACATCGGCAGCAGAGGTGACAAGATGAGCTTTTCCACTGCGTATCAAATTGTTACACCCTTCACTCTGCACCCTCGTATAGTCGCCAGGCAACGCACACACCGGCACGCCCAACCTATGTCCCCACTCTGCAGTGTAGAGAGAGCCACCATTACCTTTACTCTCCACCACAACCACGACATCCGCTATAGCCGCAATTATTCTGTTTCGCTCCACAAAATTTTTATTGTCTGTGGACGACTGGAATTGAAACTGGGTCATCAATCCTCCATGTGCCATTATATCATTGACATAGCGACGGTGGTCCGCCGGATAGATGGTAGGAAAACTCGTGCCCATCACAGCAAGTGTGTCGAGCCCATTATCCAATGCCGCACAATGAGCCGTGATATCCACACCACGTGCCAATCCGCTAACAATCAATGCGTCAGGATAACGTTTGGATATATCCGCCACAAAAGATTCAGTGAATGTTTTGCCATAGTGAGTCATATTGCGAGTGCCGACGATGGATATGATCTTACGGTTGTTGAGAGACGCAGTCCCTTTATAATAAAGAAAAAATGGAGTATCGGAGCGTCGTTTGACCATGGAAGATGGATAGTCAGCATCGTAGATAGAGAGGATCCTGACACTGTTTTTCGCAGCAGCTTCAATCTCCCGTTCCGCCAGACGGAGAAGCGTCACACTATTGTTGGCGATCGCGTTTGCAGCAGACTCATTCAGTCGACACTGCTCCACCAACACCTTTTCTGGCAACGCAAACACGTCGCCCAACGATTCAAACTTCTGAGATAACTCTTTGATTTTGGCTGGACCTACTCCATGGACAAACGTCAATGCCAATCCATATAGGATATCACTGTTACTATTCCACATGTTAAACTAAATTTACTAATCTTATTTGTTTCTGCAAATATACAAAAAAGATCCGGACTCATACAAGTCCGGATCCGTAAATACCTCATGTCGATATATTATACTTTGACAATCACCTTTACCGTTACCCCATTAACATAAACGATGTAGATTCCATTTTCAAGTTCACCATTCTTGACTGTCACATCTTTTCCAGACATATCAAAAATCAAGAACGATTCCACTCCCAAAACTCTTATTCTGTTTCCGAGAACATCAACTGAAAACAATGGTTTGTCATCTTCGTTATCTTCACAATCTGTCACTTCTTCCTTCTTATTATAATAACCAAGTGTTTCATCATATAGTACGATACCATGAGTTGGATCCAATACAGGATATGGATCAACACCCAACGTCTGATACCATACCGTCGGTTCCTGATCTGCATTCAATTTCATACAGATTGCACCACTTGCGAATTCTTCTTTAGAAGCAATAGTGACATTCGCACTATCAGTATAGTGTTTAACGGACACCGGTAGACCATAGCAATTATAAGCTGTAGTATCATTTGGACTTGCACTTGATATAGAATAAATTAAGTCTGCAATCAAATTACAATATACCATACAATTACAGATAGATGGTTCCTTATCGATAGAAGATTCATTTGATCTAGCTATACCTGAAAAATAGGGAGCTGTCAACGTATCGCCTATAAAACAACAATTCCTTATATCACCACTGTTAATGGTAGCAAAACCAGCACAACTTTCAGCTGCATACATATTTTTAACCACACATTTATTGATAAGGCCGTAATTCCAAAAAACTAATCCCGAACCAGTTGCAGCGACTTCCACACTGTCGGTGACGCAATTTTCGATAACACCATTATTATAATAAGCCAACGGCACTCCTGAATTAAGAAAAGCCTTAGTATTATACATTGTCAGATTTCTTATGGTACCATCGGCAGAATAGAAAAGAGGACCTACAATAAAAGAGTTCACATTACGAGAATAATAATTTGAAATCACATGTCCTTTTCCATCAAAAGTGCCACTATATTTCGTAATTGAAGACCAAGTTCTTTCTCCTG
>CAMJFV010000442.1 GCA_946405045.1 uncultured Bacteroidales bacterium
GATATTCCAAAGTCGACACGGCTAACAATGGCCAGGTTGCTTACACAAAAGCATTGCAGACTATTCCTGATTTGATTGTCAGCGATTTGCAGATGCCAATTGTGAATGGTTTTGAACTATGTAAGATGTTGCGTTCTCAGGAAAAGACGAAGAATATTCCATTTGTTGTCATGTCTGCTTCTGGAAGTGAGAGAGCAAAATTGTCCACATTGAAAGTAGGCGCACTCGATTATATCAACAAACCATTCAAGAATGAGGAGATGTTGCTCAAGATATACAACATTTTGAAATTGAGGAATGAGTCTCCGGATCAGACTGGCAATATTCAGGACGAGGCATTGGAAATCGGTTTTGTGAAGGATTTCAATGCGATGATTGAAGAACATTATTCAGAAAGTGATTTGACAATCGGAAAGATGGCGTCGCTACTATGTATGAGTACCGCCACATTAGGACGCCGTTGTTCAACACATTTCGACAAAACTCCGATCCAGTTGCTTCTCGACTATCGTATGAATCTTTCACACACGATGCTTACGATGCCAAACCAGTCGTTGTCAATCAGTGATATCGCATATAAAGTTGGATTCTCGGATCCTGCATATTTCTCAAAGAAATTCAAGGAATACTTTGGCGTAGCACCGTCGCAGGTGATTGGGTGATAGCGGTATACAAAGTGTTGATTTGGCGTAACTGAAAGTTTTTTATATCTTTGCCGATAATAAATACGGTCGAATATGACAAAGGAAGGTCATCCAAGAGGACTATATCTGCTCTTCTCAACTGAGATGTGGGAGAGATTCAGTTATTATGGAATGCGTGCGATTTTTACGCTTTTCCTTATTGGTGCGATGAGCTACGATAAAGAGGCGGCGTCTGAAATGTACGGAAATTATACTGGTTTAGTTTATCTTACTCCATTGATTGGTGGCTACATAGCGGACAATTACTGGGGCAATAAGCGTTCTATCATTGTTGGTGGTACACTTATGGCGTTAGGCCAGTTTTTTCTTTTCCTTTGTGCATCGTTCTTAGGGCAGGGAATCCTCACTCATACTCTTCTTATTTTAGGCCTTGGATTATTAGTCTTGGGAAATGGTTTCTTCAAACCCAATATCTCAAGTATGGTCGGAACATTGTATCCCGACAATGATCCACGTAAGGATTCCGCCTACACAATATTCTACATGGGTATCAATTTCGGAGCGTTCTTTTCACCTCTTGTTTGTGGATTCTTTGGTGTGACTGGAGATCCTGCTGATTTCAAATATGGATTCTTGGCTGCATGTGTTGGAATGATTATAGGTGTCGTTTCGTTTTTGTTCGGTAAGGATAAATATTTGGTTACTCCAGAAGGAGAAGAGATAGGTGGAGTGCCACGTATCGCAGAATCGACGTTGATGTTGGAATCTCAAGTTGATGAAACATCTTCATCCAAGTCAAAAATCGGTTTTTTTGTGTTGCTGGAGGTTTTTGTGTTCGGTTTGCTTTATTGGCTATTCGACGGTGATTATATAGGAGCCTTGATATACAGTTTGAGCTGTGTTGTTCCCGTCTATATCATTACAGACAAGACACTTGTCAAGGAAGAAAAACGGAATATCCTTGTCATTTATATCCTTGCATTCTTCGTGGTGTTTTTCTGGGCTGCGTTTGAGCAGGCAGGAGCATCATTGACATATTTTGCTGAGGAGCAGACAGACAGATTCTTGCCAAACTTTTTTGATTTGGATCTGACATTGACGAGTAAAGTCATTTCAATTGTGACATTTACGGCTTTGTCTGTAGGCTTGACTAAATTTGTCGGTATACGACTGAATAAAAGTTTTGATCTGCCTACATATTTGTCTGTGATTATATTTGCTGTGACAATCTCGTTTATATTCTTCAGCTCAGGAGAGGAGGTTAATACCAGCTATTTCGGAAGTTTGAATCCAATTTTCATTATCGTACTTGCACCGGTGATGTCGTCGTTGTGGATGACATTGGAAGGAAAGAATATCCATATCGCGTCACCCACAAAACAAGCGATAGGTTTGGCATTGCTTTCGTTCGGTTATTTTTTCATAGCATACGGAGTGGATGATGTGCCGGTAGGAGAAAAAGTGTCGATGATGTGGATCACGACCTTGTATTTAGTGTTGAGTATTGGAGAATTGAGTTTGTCGCCGATAGGATTGTCTATGGTCAACAAATTGTCGCCTGCAAGATTCGCCTCATTATTGATGAGCGTATGGCTTTTGTCTTCGGCTACAGCCAATAAGTTTGCGGGTGTGTTGTCTGCACTATATCCAGAGGCTAATGCGGAAGGAATTGTAGTAGCCAAATCGTTTTGTGGTTACGAAATTGCAAATTTGCATGATTTTTTCATGGTTTTTGCAATTATGTCAGGATTGGCATCAATTTTGTTGTTCTTGATTTGTAGATGGATCAATAAGAACGTGAAGTGCTAATTCCGTCTTCCTAACTTAAAAGAAGATACTTTATATGAAGTTTGTTTTTAAGAAATATTATGAATTTTGGAAATCCATTATATTGCTAATGGTTTTTATTTTCATGTCTATTTCTTATGTGCGTGCTGAAAAATTTAGTGCTTGTGGCGACACTTCG
>CAMJFV010000443.1 GCA_946405045.1 uncultured Bacteroidales bacterium
ACAAAGCTCCACCTGCCAATACTGCACCCAACACAGCAAGAACCGCTAGCACAGTGCAACCGACCTTGAACGGTTTCATTATCTTATTCTTCCGTCTCTGTCTCTCCTCTGCCCTAGCCTCAGCGATTATCTGCTCTGCCTTTTCCTTCGAGATCAAAGAAGGGGTGATCCAATCTCTGAATAAAAGATCATTCTTAAATTCGACAGCAACTCTCACAAGATCAGACGGTTTACGCAGATCAATGCCCTCCGTAGGATTCAATGTCATGGATATTTCATCTATCTTGCTCATTAAAGCCTCATAACATTTTTTTGAGACATTAGTATGTACACTATCCGAATTAGAGTTGAAATACGGAGATTCATATTTACTTTGAGGAAGATTTATATTGCGACAATTATCAGTAGAAACGACGAGCACCGATTCCGGAACCTCAATGTCGACGCAATCCTTCATATACAGAAAGTGGACAGACGGAGAAATCTTCACATTTCTGCATCTATACAGTTCAAGGAACACCACATTATCATCCACGCTACCACCGTCAAAATTAGTCAGACGAGTGGCATAATCCATCTTTGATTCTGAAGTAGACGCAATTGCTGGAAGCTCATGGTCGCCGACGTAGCAGACTCCATTCCCGTCTGTTTTGAAATCAGTAGCGTAAAAAGCATTGGTAATTGAAAAACCTTTTTCTGTCCCCAACCTTTCATCATATGGCTTTGTAACACAATATCCCATAAACTATATCTTCTGTAAAATAAATAATCATACTCGGCATTGTCCGAACCGACTGTAGCAAAATTATAAAAAAATGGATAAAAAATTGTGGTTATCAAGTACGAAAGCATTACCTTTGCATAATTATAACACGGAATTACTACTAAACTTTATATTTATACCGATATCCGAGTTTTTATTGATTACTTTTTACAGATAATATAACATTATGAAAAAAAATTTGTTTGTGTCGCTTGCAATATGTGCGTTAACATTTGGTCAAGTCCACGCAGGTTCCATCTACGGAATTTCAGCAGATGGAAACAATGATGAATTTCCAATAGGAGATGTAAGGAGCATCAAGATTGCCCCAAAGACAGACGGAGCAAAATCCTACCCTACCATCAAATTCGGAGAAAGCAGTTCGTCATCCAATCCAGAAGAAGCATCGTCGTCATATTTCATTATGGCTTATCCTAATCCAGTAAGCGAATACCTCACAATCTCAGGCATTGAAGAGAGTGCAGAAATCTCTGTTACAAATATGCAGGGAGCAGAGGTTTTGAAGACACGAGGATCCAAAGTGGATGTAAGCAAATTAGCAAAAGGCTCATACATCCTCATTGTAGAAGGAAAAAAAGTAAAATTCTTAAAGAAATAAACACACCGAAGAAATGAAAAAAATTCTAATGTTTATCGCGATGGTTATGACAAGCATAACCATGATGGCACAAAGCCAATTTTATGTGATCATGAAAGACGGTAGTGGAGCGAGCTACCCTGAAAACATCGTCGACAGCTTGACATTCGACAGCCTTAACGGAGCTAATATCTACGGATTCAATGATTTGGCAAATAGCATTGCCCAATTGAGAAAAGAAGTGGACTCATTGAAAAGAGTCTTATCAATGGTTCCTATTGACACATCACTTTTCATACACGAATATGTGGATTTAGGGTTGCCATCAGGAACTCTTTGGGCGACGTGCAACGTAGGAGCAAAAAAGCCATCGGATTATGGATATTACATCTGCTGGGGAGAAACAGGTCCAAAGTCCACTTACGGACAAACATCAGGCAAATGGAATAATAAGGACATTGCTACTTTGAAAACCCTAGATGTGATCGACCAATACTTCAATCTAACTTCTGAATATGATGCTGCTACCGTTCTATGGGGAGAGGAATGGAGAACTCCAACAGAAGAAGAAGTTGATGAATTACTTCGATACTGTGATTATGTATGGATTCCAGAAGATATTTATCCTTATTATGGATTCTGTGGTATTAAATTCACTTCTAAAACCGATAATAGAAAAAGTATATTCTTGCCTTGTGCAGGAATGAAAAGAGACAATGAAGACGTCATGATCGGAACTAGAGGTTACTATATGACAGCAACAAGTAAAGGAAGTTTTGCAACAGATTTATACTTGTCGCAGGAAAGAGTAAATACTGGCTCTCGATCAGTAAACCAAGGCATTTCTATCAGACCGGTACGCAAAAGAGCAGACGACCGTCCATTTATTGATCCTAACGACACAATTATCAATGGTCATTCGTATGTTGACTTAGGTCTTCCTAGCGGAACATTGTGGGCAACTCAAAATATAGGTGCAGATTCAGTGCAAAATGTCGGAACCCAATATCTATGGGGGCATACTTCTGCCGGACCTGAAGAAGGAACTGGGTGGATAGAGGTTCCACTTGAAAGACTGATAGAATATGGTGTAACTGATTCAACAGGTACTCTTTTACCAAATCATGACGCAGCAACTGAGAATTGGGGTGGTCAATGGAGAATGCCTACCCATGAAGAATGTGAGGAACTCCTTGCAAATTGTGAGACCGAATTTGTAACTTACAAAGGAACTCT
>CAMJFV010000444.1 GCA_946405045.1 uncultured Bacteroidales bacterium
GACTCCATCCATGGAGATAGCTTGGTGCCATTGGGGTCACGAGTGTAGGCACTCCACCTTCAATAGGGAAAGTGTAGATACGGCTCTCTCCATCTTCACGAGTGTGATGACTCACAGCCACGCGTTTGCCATCATGGGAAAGCACATGGTCGTTGTTGCAGTGGCTGCAATATCGGCTGTCGATCATAGAAGATGTCTTTGTTTCAATGTTGAAACGGTAAAGTCTGCCAAGACTGTTGTAGACTAGGTGTTTGCCGTTGGCTTCCCAGTTAGGCGCTTCCGCAAGAGCATCGATTATCGCGACAGTTTCGTATTTTCTAGTCTTCAGGTCAAAAATATTAAGGAGGCTTTTGACGTTGCGGTTTTCAATTGTTTTTTGAATCTTAAGTGTTTTCATAAAAATGTTCGTTTGTAGAAGTATATAAAAAGCCAAACTGGAATGCAGTTTGGCTTTGTTTTTGCTGAAGTATTTGTTATTTTATACGCTTTGCTATGTCAGCAGCGATAGCTTCAAATTCTTCTTTACTAAGTTCTTTCTTTGGATTTGAGAACAGCATATCTTTTTCACTGTTCATAGGTACAAGGTGGATATGAACGTGAGGCACTTCCATGCCAAGTACGGTTACGCCAACTCGTTTACAGTTTGTGCTCTCTTTGATGGCAGCGGCGATTTTTTTGGCTGTCATCATTAATCCTGAATATGTGGCGTCGTCAAGATTGAAGATGTAGTCGTCTTCCTTCTTTGGAATTACCAAAGTGTGTCCCTTCTGTAGAGGGTTTATATCAAGGAAAGCGAAATAGTTACCATCCTCGTATATTTTGTAGCAAGGAATCTCGCCATTGATGATTCTTGTGAAAATAGTAGCCATTAGATAGAGATGCTAAGAATTTCGAACGACATTTTTGCGGCAGGAGTTACCACTTCAACGATATCTCCAACTTTCTTTCCAAGTAGAGCCTTTGCGATAGGAGTAGTCGTAGAAATCTTGAATTCCTTAAGGTTAGCCTCGTTTTCCGATACGATAGTGTAGCTCATCTTGGCATTTGTTTTAGTATTCTTGATTTCAACCTTGTTAAGGATATGTACAGTCTCAGTGTCGATCTTCGACATGTCAATCACCTTAGAGTTCAAGATTTTCTCTTTAAGCATAGAGATTTCTCCTTCAAGTAGACCTTGCGCTTCTTTAGCGGCGTCGTACTCGGCATTTTCGCTTAGGTCGCCTTTTTCTCTTGCCTCAGCAATTTGAGCTGAAATTCTTGGACGCTCCACTGTTTCAAGGCGGTGAAGCTCCTCTTGCATTTTCTGCAAGCCCTCTTTACTAACGTAAGATACAGCCATAATTTTATTTGATTTGGTATTATTTTTAAGTTTATAAAAACACAATAAAAAAGAATCTCGACATTCCGTCGAAACTCTCATTGTGTCAATTCTTACAGGTGCAAAGATACCCTACTTTTTTGATATTCCCAAACTATTTGAGGAAAACAAAATAAAAAAACAGACGGAGCAAAAAGTTGCTCCGTCTGAGATATTGTGAATAAAGAATTCTTACTTCTTTGCTAAGAATGCCTTTACGTCGTCGTTGTGAACCATAGTCTCCTCGAATACGTAAGCACCGTTCTTTGGCGACTTAACCATCTTGATGACCTTTGCGTATGAACGACCTTCACCTGTCTGCAATGATGCAACCGCTTTCTTTGCCATAGTAGCTTATTATTTAATTTCTTTGTGAATAGTATAACGCTTAAGAATAGGATTGTATTTCTTCAACTCCAAACGCTCTGGAGTGTTCTTTCTATTCTTTGTAGTAATGTAACGAGATGTTCCTGGCATTCCGCTATCTTTGTGCTCAGTACACTCCAAAATTACCTGTACTCTATTCTCTTTACTTTTCTTTGCCATCGTTAGACCTCCCGATTAAAATAGACCTTTCTGAGCTGCCTCTACAAGGGCGGCATCAATACCTTTCTTGTTAATTGTACGCAATGCTTTTGCAGACACCTTAAGCTCAATCCAGCAGCCCTGCTCTGGCCAGTAGAACTTCTTTGTCTTCAAATTTACGTTGAACAATCTCTTTGTTCTTCTCTTTGAGTGAGATACGTTGTTACCGTTCTGCGCTTGCTTTCCGGTAAGCTGACAAACCTTAGACATTTTTGTTTAACTTTTTTGTTATTGCTTACAGAATATATTCAAGGAGGAGTGTCTGAATCTTTCTCTCGAAAGTAGCGTAACTATCAGAGTCCACCAAAGAAACAATTCATTTTTATCTCCATTTGTGTTTTGCCCTCACGTATAGGCTATTCCACAAATTCGGTGCAAAAATATAAAAAAGTTTTTAACAAACAATCTCTAAAAGCATAAAAATGGCTGTTTTTGTGGCTTTTTCTATTATTTCTTCTCTGCTT
This sequence comes from uncultured Bacteroidales bacterium, assembly GCA_946405045.1. Classification (GTDB taxonomy): domain Bacteria; phylum Bacteroidota; class Bacteroidia; order Bacteroidales; family Paludibacteraceae; genus UBA1723. The sequence goes on from CAMJFV010000444.1 coordinate 2,407, forward strand.
CCTTCAAAATTCCACTTTTTGCTAATGCTGTTCTTCCCGTCGCTCACTGCCATCCATACTGTTCCGACTGGTTTTTCTTCACTTCCTCCTCCTGGACCTGCGATTCCAGATGTCGCCACACTGTAGTCGCTGCCAATGGTTTTGCATACTCCCGTCGCCATGGCTTCCACTACAGACTGGCTGACGGC
>CAMJFV010000445.1 GCA_946405045.1 uncultured Bacteroidales bacterium
CACTGCTCTTTTGGCTGAGCATGTCAAAAAAATAGAGAAGAATAAGGAACCATTCATGACTTTGGTTTCAAACAAAGTCAAAGAGATTTCTTCTTCTAAGGATGCTGTAAATGTGGTAAATTACCTAGAATGGTTGAAGAAGAAAGGTTTTGACGTTGCTATTATAGGAGAGCAAAACAAAACACACATAACAGAGCTTATCTCCGCGTCGGCGGCAGATTTCTCATCTGCTATTTCTATCACGGATGGTAAATTGCCCATCATTTCCCAATATTTTGACAAGTCGGTTTTGGAGAAGAAAAACAGCTTCCTCGACGACGATGCTCTAAAATCAAAGTGGATTGAGTTGTACAAGTTCTTCTACAAAGTGGAGGATTTGTCAGGCAACAACAGGAAGAAGGTTCTTGAAAGAGTTGTTGCTAATGGTTTGAATGAGAGTGATATCTTGACTGTTTTGAATACATTGTATGAAGAAAGTGAATCTTCATCTGTCGCAAGTTTGCTAAAAGAAGAAATTTCTGCAAACCCCGACAAAGTGGATGTCTATTGGCCACTGCTCGTCAACTATATGGAGAAACATGGTCAGAACAAAATGTCTGTTGATTTTGTTGATGTTTACAAGAAACATCTGTCCGCCAAAAATTTTGCACCAATCTTTTTCTATCAGTATAAAATCAATGGTTTGTCTGAATCTCCTGAAAAGGCATTGGCTGTTTTGAAGTCTGTTGCGGAAACTAATCTGGCTTTAAAGTCTTTGTTTGAATCAGAATTTGATTCTGCAATTTACAATAAACTATTTTTAGAAGTTAAAGATGTCATCAAGAACGATGATAAAAGAAGTTTAGATTTTGCAAAATCAATAAAAACAAATGTCCTTGATTTCTTCTCAAAACAAATTACAGGAGAGTGGTCTTTATTGTATAACTTTCTGACTTCTGCTGAGGATGTTGTTAATTCGAAAAATATATTAGAATATTTGTCATTGGCTGAGTGTGTGGAATCGGAAACATTGTTCAAGGGATTGCAAGAACAGTTTATCTCAATAGCACTTAAATCGTCAGATAGTAATGTGACAAAGAAAATTGTTGAGTTGTTGATAAAACTGGTTACAAACGATACCGAGGATTTGTTGGCTATTTTCTCTGACAAGAAGAAACAAAGTAAGGCACGAAATTTCTTCATCGAAATTCTTAAACAAAACAAGGTGGATATTAAATCGGCAGAAAAATTGATAGCCGACAAAAAGATACCTGTAGATTCGGATGACGAATTCTTGATTGATGTGTATGAAGATCAATATAAGTCTTATAAACGTAAGAACTTTATAAAGAATCTTTTGAAAAGGCCCTTTTTCTGGGTGGCTGTAGTACTCCTTATTGGAATTTTTGTGGCTGCCGTTTATTTCTTGTTTTTCGAGAAAAAGAGCCTTGACACTCCTGGCAAAGCAGGAAGTAGCAATACAACAAATATAAAAAATAAGGAGTCAGAGCAAATCGATTCATTGAATAGTGTAGTCCCATTGGAAAATGATAGTGCTGATACATTGCAGAGAGATTCTTCAAAAACGACGGTTTTTAAATAATTGTGGCATAATTCAACAGTACGGATTGCAGTAATTGTTCTTTGAAATCCGTCTGTTTTTTTACTATCGTAGATTGACAGTCGTATATATATTGGTGTTTGAATGTATGTTCGGTGGCATTATTGAGAGACTCCTATGTGATAAATTGGTATAATGATAAATTTCATAGCAGTGGAAAATATTAGTATTGCAATATGATTTGTTCGGCAATTTTTTTTAGTGAAGTTTATAATCAGAATGAAAATAAGTAGACAAGAATGGAAGAAAACTCAAAATTTATACTTATTGCATGTGGTCTTAGGGATCAAATATTGGCTAATTCCGTGATATCTGCGCTAGATAAAGAGGTCGGGCAGACTATGAAATTGAAAGTCTGCGAGAACTCAGATTATGAGTCGGCAGATGAAAAACTCATTGAAAACAGTTTAGTTGTGCTTTTGATCGTATCTAATGCGTCAAAAACAGATTTGCATATTGCAGAATTTGCAAAGAAAGTAAAATATGTCAATAAAGAGATTTTTTTGATATATGATGTCAAAAAGCCGACATGGACAATGGATCAAATGTATGTGGAGGAATATATGTTCGTCAACTTTGAGAATCCCAATGAAATGTCAGTGGTCTACGCCACTTTGAGAGACAGGTACGGTATGGTGCGTTTGCCAGGAGATCCTGTTGGACAGGAGTTATATATTGTGTCTGAACACTCGGAAGACCTGTGTGTTTATCAAAAAAAAGATGGCAAAGAGGAAAATCTTGGTCTAAGGTTTAGATTGGATAAAGGCAAACATACCATCTATATGCATTTTGTAAAAGGCAAATACAAAAACTATGTGATAGAAAAAGAACTTAATGTGAAGAATCCGACTGGAACTCAAAAATTGAGAGTCAAAGATGTGTTTCTAGATCTTGATTATGAAATGTCTAGAAAAAAGGCAAAGAAAGAACGAAATGAATGGTATAAAAGATCTAAAGTTAACAGACGTGACAGCAAAATAATTGATTTCTTAT
>CAMJFV010000446.1 GCA_946405045.1 uncultured Bacteroidales bacterium
AAGAAAGGACAGGAGGATCAACAGGAAGAATAGTGAATGTAGCGGTGTTCTGACAACCGAATGAATCGATTCCGGTAACCTCAAATGTGGTCTCTCCTGTAATCTTTTCAATCAAAGTTTCACCTTGCTTACCATGTTTCCATGAATAATCCATAGCACCTGATGCGACTATCGTTGCGACACTATCTTTGCAGACGTTTATATCACCGGTGATCTTCACGTCTGGCACTTCCCTCAACGACACAGTCACAATTTTAGTTGACTGACATCCATTATCTCCAGTGCCAGTCAATGTATATTTTGTAGGAACTGACGGTGAAACCTCCAATGACTCTCCATCCAAGCCATATCCCCAATTATACGTATCCGCACCGTGAGCCTTAAGCGAAGTGTATTTTCCTGGACATACTACACTATCTCCATCCACCCAAAGTTCAGGCACAGGAAGAGTGCCAAGGACTGCACTTGCTTGCGACATACAACCTTTACGGTATCCTGTCACAGTCACTTTCATAGTCTCGTCACTTATCTTGAATGCACGGTGTGCTCCCTTCACTCCATCATGCCACTCATATTCAATCGCTCCCCTGGCGTCGACCTGAGCAGCTTCTCCAGGACAAACCTCAAAATCTCCAACAATTTCTATAACAGGACGAGCAATCGTATCCACATAAGTCGAATCTTTCGACTTACAGCCATTCTTATCTATACTTTCCAGTTTGATCCATACAGGTTCTCTCACTAAGAAACTCGTCTCTTTCTGGAAATCAAAATATATATCTCCTGCATACCATCTCTGACTTTCCACATTTCCTTGGAAAGCCAATTCCGCTTTGTTGCCTACACAAATACTGTCCGGCGCTATGATATCCACCTGAACAGGAATGTTGACATTGACAACCTTTGTTACTGGATTTGGACATCCTTCCTTGCTATATCCAACAACCTGATATTCTGTTGGTCCATCAGGGATATCATACGCTACAGAATCACTTCCTGCTGGAGGATAAATCCATTCGATTCTTTCAGGAGTACCAACAACAGATAGTTTGACTGAATCCAATGCACAAACTTCATCTTTTGATAAAATTGTCACCAAAGGAAGCTGGAAGACATATACAGGAACAGACATCGAATCTGTACAACCATTCAGGCTCACCTTTACCTTCCAAATTTCATTGTCTGTGATTTTCTTTTGCAAAGTGGAATTAGTAGATCCATCTTGCCACTCAAACGTATATCCCTGTGCAGAAAGCATTGACACTTTTGCCTGTTCGTCAGGACAAACCTCATCAACTTTATCGGCTATCTGCACAAGTGGGCTCTGCTTGATGCGGACATTCCTGCTCGCCGTTCCCCTACAACCATATTTATCATAACCTATCACCGTATATGACGTGTCGGAATAAGGCATTATATCCATTGATGGACCGCTATAAACGATATACTGTCCAGATACAGGATCTTTACCCAAATCCCATTCATAGTTTTCTGCACCTATTCCATAAATCGTAGATCTTTCTCCAGAACATAGTTCGTCAGGAGTCCAAAGATCGACTATCGGCGATGGATTCACATGGATTTTAATGGAATCTTCAGCAATACAACCAAAATTTAATGAAGTTGCCTGACATTTATATGTCTGTGTTTGTGTAGGAATAATCTGAACACGAGATCCCGTTTTTCCATTACTCCACGCATACGTACACGACACCAGACTCGACGCCATCAGACGTGTTGAATCTCCAGAACAAACAGTGTCTTTTGTCGCAGTCAACTTGATATTTGGCATCAACACTCGATTGATATATAAAGAGTCGTCATATCCACATGAAAGTGCATCAACCACATGAACATAAAACCAACTGCTATTTTCAATTGTCACCTTCGCAGAAGTGTCATTACTTATTATCGTCTTTGACGAATCCATCCAAGTGATCTTCGAGGTTTGAAAATCAATGTTCTGAGCGAACAACTCTACAGTCGTTCCCTGACACACAGTGTCCTGACCGTCAATAATCACAGTAGGATAATCAGGAACAGTCACATTAAACGAATCTGTTCCAGAACATCCATGCCTGGTTACCGCCGTCAGTTTCACCTTATAATTACCATAGCCTGAATACTTATGACTCGTGTTTTCTTCAACAGAGTTGTGTCCATCTCCAAAATCCCAGTTATATTTCCACAACTCATCATCTGTCGTATTCAGCGTAGATCTATTCTCAAACTCCACATTACCGCCACAACCAACCGTAACTTTCATATCCGGTTTCACTGAGACTGGAAGCAATTCCGTCTCCAATGTTATCGAACTACAACTTGCCAACTCTCCTCGCATAGTACATGTATACTTAGAATTGGAAGTCATCAATCGACGGTCAATTTCCACTTCACTACTGTCTGCCCCATTAAAAATGAACATTGGGCTATCATTTCCGTCTACCTTCCATTCATAATGAGCAAAACCCTTAGGAGCTTTAATTGTGGCATTCTCTCCACTACTCTCACAGTTGTTCACATCCAGTTCCAAATCTGTTGTCTCTACAAAGAAATATCCGTATGCCTCATGTCCACCAGCAGCCTCT
>CAMJFV010000447.1 GCA_946405045.1 uncultured Bacteroidales bacterium
AAAAAAATGGCAAAAGCAGATTTGCATTATACGAGAAATATCGGTATCATGGCTCACATCGATGCTGGTAAGACTACTACATCAGAGCGTATTTTGTTCTACACTGGTCTTACACACAAAATCGGTGAGGTGCACGATGGTGCAGCTACAATGGACTGGATGGTTCAGGAGCAGGAGCGTGGTATCACTATTACTTCAGCTGCAACAACAACATATTGGAAGTACAACGACAAGAAGTACAAGATCAACTTGATTGATACTCCAGGACACGTTGACTTTACTGTAGAGGTTGAGCGTTCACTACGTATCCTTGACGGTGCAGTAGCAGCGTTCTGTGCAGTAGGTGGTGTAGAGCCACAGTCTGAGACTGTATGGCGTCAGGCTGACAAGTACAATGTTCCTCGTATCTGCTACGTTAACAAGATGGACCGTTCTGGAGCAAACTTCTTCGATGTGGTTGCTCAGGTTAGAGAGGTACTAGGAGCTAACCCATGTCCTATCCAGATTCCAATCGGAGCTGAGGAGACATTCAAGGGTGTTGTCGACCTAGTAAAGATGAAGGCTATCGTTTGGCATGATGAGACAATGGGAGCTGCATACGATGTAGAGGATATCCCAGCTGATCTAGTAGACGAGGCAAACGAGTGGAGAGAGAAGATGCTTGAGGCTATCTCTGATTGCGACGACGCTATCATGGAGAAGTTCCTTGAGGGTGATCTAGACTCAATCACAGAGGATGAGATCAAGGCAGCTATCCGTAAGGGTACACTTGCAATGAAGATCTTCCCTATGGTATGTGGATCATCATTCAAGAACAAGGGAGTACAGACTATGCTAGACGCAGTTTGTTCATACCTTCCAAGCCCACTTGATACTCCAGAGATCATCGGATCTGAGGTAGGTAACGAGGAGGTTAAGGTTGTTCGTCACCCAGATGAGGACGAGCCACTTTGTGCTCTTGCATTTAAGATCGCAACAGACCCATACGTAGGTCGTCTATGCTTCTTCAGAGTTTACTCAGGTAAGCTAGAGGCTGGTTCATATATCTTCAACACACGTTCAGGAAAGAAGGAGCGTATCTCACGTTTGTTCCAGATGCACTCTAACCACCAGAACCCAGTTGAGGTTGTGGCCGCTGGAGATATAGGTGCAGGTGTTGGTTTCAAGGATATCCGTACTGGAGATACACTATGTGGTGAGGACGAAAAGACACACATGGTACTTGAGTCAATGGAGTTCCCTGATCCAGTTATCGGTATCGCAGTTGAGCCTAAGTCACAGGCTGATATTGACAAGCTTGGTATCGGTCTTGCAAAACTTGCAGAGGAGGACCCAACATTTACAGTTAAGACAGACGAGCAGTCAGGTCAGACAGTAATCTCAGGAATGGGTGAGCTTCACCTAGATATCATCATCGACCGTCTACGTCGTGAGGTCAAGGTAGAGTGTAACCAGGGTCGTCCACAGGTTAACTACAAGGAGGCAATTACTCAGACAGTTGAGCACAAGGAAGTATACAAGAAACAGTCTGGTGGACGTGGTAAGTTCGCAGATATCTTGGTTAAGGTTGGACCAGTTGATCCAGACTTCCAGGGTTCACTTCAGTTCGAGGATATCGTTAAGGGAGGTAACATTCCTAAGGAGTTCATCCCATCAATCCAGAAGGGCTTCCAGGCATCAATGAAGAATGGTGTTTTGGCAGGATTCCCAGTAGACCAGTTGAAGGTTGTCGTAGTTGATGGATCATACCACCCAGTAGACTCAGACCAGTTGTCATTCGAAATCGCAGCTAACCTAGCATTCAAGGCAGCATGTGCAAAGGCACGTCCAGTATTGATGGAGCCAATCATGAAGCTAGAGGTTGTGACACCAGAAGAGAACATGGGAGATGTTATCGGTGACCTTAACAAGCGTCGTGGACAGGTAGAAGGAATGGAGACAAGCCGTTCAGGAGCAAGAATCGTGAAGGCAAAAGTTCCATTGGCAGAGATGTTCGGATACGTAACATCATTGCGTACAATCACATCAGGTCGTGCAACTTCATCAATGGAGTTCTCACACTACGCAGAGGTTTCTACAGCTATCGCTAAGCAGGTAGTTACAGAGGCAAAGGGTAGAGTAGACTTGCTATAAGAAAAACAGTGTATCCTCAGCAATGAGGGTACACTTTTCCAAAGAGATTAAATTATTTATTATAGATTCAAAGCGATGAGTCAAAGAATTAGAATTAAATTGAAGTCTTACGATCACAACTTGGTAGACAAGTCAGCTGAGAAAATCGTTAAGACAGTGAAGACAACGGGAGCTGTTGTTAGTGGTCCAATTCCGCTACCTACACACAAGCGTATTTTTACAGTCAACCGTTCAACATTTGTCAACAAGAAGTCAAGAGAGCAGTTCCAGCTTTCTTCATTCAAGAGATTGATTGACATCTATTGCACAACAGAGAAGACTGTAGATGCACTTATGAAGTTGGAGCTTCCAAGTGGAGTTGATGTAGAAATTAAGGTAAACTAATAGTAATCGAAAAGAAATGCCAGGATTATTAGGAAAGAAAATCGGAATGACATCCGTATTCAGTGCCG
>CAMJFV010000448.1 GCA_946405045.1 uncultured Bacteroidales bacterium
TAAGTCTGTGTGGACCTAATGGAGTGGGCAAGTCGACGTTGCTGCGCACTATAGCCAACCTTCAGTCACCGTTAAGTGGGGAGATAGAGGTGTTGGGCAGACAGATGGTTTCCTATTCGGAGAAGGAGTTGTCCAGGATAATAGCTGTCGTGTTGACCGACCGTGCCAATATAGGAGGACTGAGTGTGGAAGAGGTTGTGGCGTTGGGCAGACAACCGTATACAGGATTCTTCGGCAGGCTCTCAAGAGAAGACAAAGCACTTGTGAAATCTGCAATCCAATCAGTAGGAATGGCAGAGAAGACAAACAGATATATGGCTGAATTGTCGGATGGAGAAAGGCAGAAGGTGATGATCGCCAAATCGTTGGTGCAGGAATGTCCCCTCGTCATCCTTGATGAACCGACCGCTTTCCTTGATGTGGCGAGCAGAATTGAGATCACACAATTGCTTCACGATATCGCCCATACCCAGAATAAGACAGTTTTGCTCTCCACTCACGACATTGAGCAGGCCTTGCAACTCTCCGACCAACTTTGGCTGTTGACGAAGGATGGACTTCTAACAGGCTCACCTGAAGATCTGGTTGCCAATCATAAGATTGACACGTTGTTTGAAGGCAGAAACGTCGTCTTTGATGAAAAAACGTGGACGTTCAGAAGCAAGACTAGACTAGAATTTTTCTAAAGTTAATAACAATCCTATGCAGTATAGAAACAATCCTGCTACAGTGATTAAAATCAAGGATAAAAGTAAATATAGATTTTTTAAATTGAGATTTTTATTTTTGATCTGCAATATCTCTTTCACTATCATCCATATATAGCTTACTACAGCTAACAATGGAAAATATATCATGAACCATCCATAAACTAATTTATATATTTGGCGATCATAATGGTTGGTATATATTATCCAATGATAAATACCTGTCATCAAACATAGCAAGACACTCACAAGATTCAAAATCAAAACGATCTTGACTAATTTGCAAAGCTTTTGTTTGTCTCCTTTTGTTTCTGAACTTTCAATCAAATTGTAATGCCAGATGCAAAGAAGTACAATTATACATAATAATGATATTATCAATCCACTCAATAAAAACATAGACGTGCGAATTTTTATGATTTTACATTATCTGATTTGGTAAAATTAAGGAAGGAAAGGACTAGTTGCAAATATAAGAATCAGAAGTCTCATTTAACCATTCCAGATATTTTGCAATTTTTTTCTGCGTCTTCTTTTCTTATAAACAAAATGTCTTCAGGAAGAAAATCTTCGCCGTGCTTTTTATCTTCGCTGAAACATATTGTTTTGTACCATCCCATGCCTTCAAAATGGTCGCTATCTTCGGTAGAATATTCAATGATGTTGTCCGCACAAAAATATCTGATATCGTTAATTTTACTCTCTATGATTATATGTTTGTTTGGAGCATCAAATTTGTATTTGATTAAATAAACAATGTCTCCGATGTTGAGTAATGGCTGAAATGAATAGGTCTTTCCCATATTGAATTGGTTTTATATTACAAAAATAAAAAAGAAATTCCATTTGCTCCTTATTTGAAAATATGTTATGTGTCGGGATTTTTAAGGAAGGAATTTAATCCAAATTTTTTGTCGTTTTTGTTAGTTCTATCTTTTATCCTATTCCTCTTAGTCTGTTAAAAATGTATTCTTCAAAAAGACGGTGATAACAGAGGTTGGATATGAGTATTTGAACTGATTGATTGAGCCAATTCGCTCATTTTTTTGTAAAAAGTTGAAATAATTCGCTCATTTTTTTGTAGTTTTGCTTGTGTTAAAAACTGAAATTCATGTATTTAAAAAGAAAAATAGATAGCTTTTTGGAAGATTGGGGAAAGAATGGAGAAAAATTGCCTTTAATTGTTAAGGGTGCACGTCAAATTGGAAAAACAGAATCTATTCTTCATTTTGCTCAGATACACTACAAATATGTCGTGTATATAAATTTTGTTACAGATGTGAAGTATAAAAAAATAACTGTTGATGGATATGAACCGGAGAATATCATAAAAAACATATCGAAGTTAAATACAAATTTAAGATTTGTAAAGAAAGAAACTCTGATCGTTTTTGATGAGTTGCAGGAGTTCCCTGAAATAGCCACTTCATTAAAATTTTTCAAAATAGATGGAAATTATGATGTTATTTGTAGTGGATCGATGTTGGGGGTAAACTATAAACGAGTAGAGAGTAATAGTGTGGGATACAAAGAAGATTATACGATGTATTCTCTGGACTTTGAGGAATTTCTGTGGGCAAAAGGATATGATGAAAAACAAATTTGTGAGATGTTGTCGCATATGGTTTCTCTAAAACCGTTTAGTGATTTGGAAATGGATGTGTTTCATAGACACTTTATGGATTTCTGTATTTTGGGTGGTATGCCCAGGATCGTTTCTGCTTTTATTCAGGAAAATACATTTGAACGTTCATTGAAAAATCAACGTCAACTATTGCGCGATTATGAGGAGGATGTGAGAAAATATGCAGACGGATTGGATCAAACAAGAATCCTTAATGTTTATTATAGCATACCTGTTCAGTTGGCAAAAGAA
>CAMJFV010000449.1 GCA_946405045.1 uncultured Bacteroidales bacterium
ATTTTGTGTATTAAATGAACCGAATGAAACATCAATGCTTCCTTCAAGCGGTTTGTGCACCTCAACAGGAATAAAATATGGCTTAGCAGCACAATACTGATTCTTTGCAATAACCTTGTATTGTTTAGTGATAGGAGACTCACCTGATCCGTCGTACACTGGGATGATTATTGCTCCTGCCATATTTCCAAACACTTCGCCTTCAGGGTTATCACTCCAATCAAGTTCCTCTACGTATTCATTAGGTGTCACATCTATCTTAATCGACGCTTCTCCATCTCCACATACTGGAGTAACAGGAGACAGTGTCACATCAACTCCTGCATAGACAACTAACGCATTTCCATCAGCAATTTGTTGATCAAACCTACAACCTTCAGAGATTAGAGAAAACGAGTAAACGCCTCCATCAGTTGTTTTCACTGAATTTAGTTCCAACCTTTTTCCTGTCTGGTTTGGAATCACATCTCCGTCATGTTGCCATTCTATTGTAGTGTTGGATGGACCTTTTAGATCAACTATCTGAGCCCACCACTTCTCATTCTCACAAATTGCCAATGCTTCATTATTGGATTTAGCACTAACACTCTTGTCGACAATCTTAAACGAAAAACTCGTAGGACACTCATTGATATATGAAACCGTGTAATTTCCAGCGCCAAGTTCCATTTCCGTCGCACCGGAAGTCTCATCAGAGAATGATCCTATACTTGTTTCTGTTCCAGTCAAAGTATATGTGCCACCATTTTTATTGGCAACTTCAGACAATTCAACAGTCACCATACCTCCACAAGAGTTGAACGACAGATTGTCTGCAGAGATCACATCAGATAATTGCTGTGCATTGTCAGGTTCAGAGATCTTGATTTTTCCGACAAGGCGGCCATCTCCCACAACAATCTCCTTAACCTTCTTCACCGCATTAGCTCCGTAACATGCCGAGCTCGACACCTCTACCGTCACTTTCATCAAATCACCTGCATTGTTAAGGCCAGCAGAGCCAGTGTTGTAAGTTTTGGTATTTGCCTTAGTATTATTTAAACTGTTTGTCCAGGAGTAAACAAGATCATTCTCAACGAGTCCGCCTCCCAACGTAAGGTCAAGATCCAAATCTACAGCAACATTCGGGCAAGTTTTATCCAAACCTTTGAGTTCTGCTTTCAACTCATGGAACACAACATTAAGTTCTTCCTCTTCGGACGAGCAAGTTTGCTCATCTGCCTCACCCTTATTGATGACGTATGATCCAGTCACCAAATACTTACCAGCTTCAGTAACGTCGGCAGTTGTAGGAGTACCGTATTCATAATAACGGACTTCACAAGAATCAATACTTATGTTGTACATTTCTTTCAAATTCTGACTCTCTCCCAAACACTTAGGTGCAGTCTCAACCGCAGCAAGTTTAGGATTTGTGTAGACAGTCACAGTCAGAGCAACGGGAGCACTCTCTGCCGCCGGATTGGATTTCAAACGCTGACGTACATAGTAAGTGTATTTCTTTATCTTCTCTGTAGAAGATGCTTTCTGAATTGTTGGAGACAACTCAATCTTGCTAAACTCCTGAGAATCATCTATTGTTCCGTCTTCTTTACTATTATACCAAACCAATTCAAACTCAGAAGCGATATTTCCGCCATTCACACCATTTGTTGTTGCCACAAGTGTATCTTTCAACAATGGAGAATTCTCACACACTGAGAAATCCTTCACTGTTGGAGCTGGATATCCCGACACAATTATCGAAACTGGAACGAATTCACTTTCACAGCCAAGAGCATTAACTTGCTTAATTTTGTACTTTTTTGTCAGATTTCCAGTCAAGCCAACTACTTCTGCCGGTGTTGGTGTTGCATCTTCCTCATCTATCGGACCTGTTTCATCATCATTATACCAAACAATCTGGCAAGACGATTCTCCTACAATAGCGTTTGGAGCTTGCACAGTTGGCTTTAACGCATTTCCATTCTCCACTTCTGTCTTCAAATATGTAATCGGGCTTACCAACGGCTCACCTACACTCTGCACTTTGACCACATATTCCGTCATATCTCCACGACAACCAGTCTTCTCGTCGTTCAGCGCATACCAGAATGATTTTGGTGATTCATCTTGTGTCACAGCGCCAACTACCGGTTCTGAAATGGATTTCGCTCTCACAGAATCAGAGCCATCGTACCAATCAAGTTTGAAGCCAGTTATTGTTTTTATTGGTTCCGACGCAAGTGTTCCTTCGCAGAATTCATCTGGATTGATCAATTTCTCTGTAGGATGATCGGCTGCTACGACGTGGATACTATCCCATCTCCAGCAGACTTTTCCATCTTCATTAGGGAATTCCATATCCTTCACTAACAGATAATACCAATCTGCATCCTTCCACGTCACATTATAAAATGAGACGCGACTGCCAGCTGCAGAACCAGATCCCGCTACACCGGATGCATTCTTTGATCCCTTATGCCAAGATGCGACATACCTGCGAGGCTCATCATTTGGTCCGACACTGATTCCCATCACACTTGGATTCGTTGGCATAAATGCCTCTGTCGTAAGATTAGCCATTTTGTCGGGA
>CAMJFV010000450.1 GCA_946405045.1 uncultured Bacteroidales bacterium
ACAATATGAGAACCCTGACCTGCACGAGCAACTACCTGGAATGAGAACTCCTCACCCTTACAGATATAATTAGGAACACCTATTACACTAACTGTAGGATTCAACTGCTGTACATCCAAATCAATTGTTGTTACTGAAGGACAAATAGTAGAACCATCAGCATAGTAGCATGAATCTGTAATTGAAATATGGATTCCATCTGTAGAGACTGAAGGGAAATGAGTATTCTTTGTCGGACCATGTCCATACTCAAGAGCAACCCAACGATTTGCCAAATTAGAATTAAACAACTTACCGTTGCGTTTCTTGACACCCTTAACATTTACGCTGAATGTATCAGCAAGAATAGCAGGTTCATTTGGCTGACTTGAACGGACATTTCTTACATAAAGATAATAAACGTCACCCACACAGAAATGACCAAATTGAGGATGTTCTTTTTGATTGTCATCATCAGCATAAATATAGTAAGATGCATTATTTCTGTGATTAGCATTAGCGTATGCGTAATCAGCATCAGTATGTACTACATATGTACCATCTGCATTTTTCTTAGGAACCAAAACTCCTGTGACATTGTCGGCAACCATTTCATGGATATGAGCAGCCACAACCTTACCCTTTGAATAGTTGTAAAGCTCCCAATCAATGATTGGACCATCTGTTGGAGTAACAGACACTGCAATATCAGAAATACATCCATCAGATGTTGTCAAACGAACACCGTAAGGAGCATTTGAAGCATAGTTCGCAATATTGTAAACAGGCTCACCCGTTGTTGTAGAGAACATTGCACCTACTTTCTCTTTTGCCTCACCATAATTTGTAATGATATTGAATTTGTAAGCAGAAGGATCAGAAATAGTACCAATCTTAATTGATGTCTGATCTCCAGAACATACAGTATTTGGATCAGCATAAGCACTGAATGCAGGTACCGGAATCTTCTTCAAGTACAATGTATTTGAAGGAAGTGATGTACAACCTGTTTCCTCAGAAACAGCTGTCACATAGTATGAAGAATTTCCATTTGCATCAATAAATTGAGTCAAGTCCGTAGGAATCAAAGAATCTTTAACTCCAAACGTTGTCTTATCAGAAACATTATTTGTTGCATTATACCAAATGTAAGAACCATCCTTCAAAGTTGATGTTGAACGAGCTTTAATCACACAATCAACTCCAGGACAGTAGTATACATCATTACCCTCAACCCTTGTATACTTGGTTGCTACCAAGTTGACAACCGGACGAGAAAGAATGTTTATAGTACCTGTCTTAGTTGTCTCACAACCATCATAATTCTTGGCAGTAACATTAAACTGAATTGTATTAGCACCAGCAACGTATTCCATACCACCACGAATCTCAAAGAATGATTTCTTTGATGCTGGAGTACCATTGTATGCGATAGATCCTCTTTGATTCTTTACTTGACCATTATCAACGTATGACAAATCCAAATCAAGAACTTTCTCTGCATCTGTCATGTTATCAGCAAGATTTTCTGCCTCAACAAATACATAGAACGACGTATTAGGACAAATCTTATCAATTACATTATTACCATCAACATCAGATGCAAATGTAACTTTCAACTGTGGTGCAACAGATACATTATATGTAGCTTCTGCTTTATTTGGATCAGAAACACAATTTGTTTTCAGATAACCAGAAGCACTACCACAAGTATTTTCAGCAGTTGCAATAAACGTAGTATTATTATCTACATCAGCGATTGTAATAGAATAATATGATCTGCCTTGAGCATCTGTGCCTGCAATATCCTCAGGAAGATTACGAGAAACACTCTTTCCATCATAAGATAGCGTGTATTCTGTATAAATACTACTCATCAACGAATTGTTCGTTGTAACATCTGAATTAGCATCTCCCAATACTACAGAAACAGCTTCTCCCTCACATCCCTTAGCTACAGAGACACGTGGTGTAGCGATTTCACAAAGTTCAACTGCCAATGGAGAAGACCAATCACTGACACATCCATTATTATCTGTGATTCTTGCTTTCAAGCCACTGACCGCACGACTGATTTCAACAGAAGTTGGGTTGTTGACTGAAGAAACTGAATAATTGTCTGCAGCCCACTCTATTGATTTCATTGTTGTTGAAGCGTCAACGGTCATATATGAGTTAACCCATACAGAACCAATAGGCATACCTGCAGAAGAACATAGATATGCACCTGTCAAGCCATCGTTATCTGTTGCATCAACATTTGTTGTATGCTTCTCTTTTGATGTGTATAGCTTGATTGTTGGGTTTGCATAGACGTCAACAGAAATTGTACCTTCTGCCATACAAGAGCCTCGCTTGTTTCCATCTATAATTGGAATAATGGAAATACTGTGAGTCAAAGCACTAGTTGTAGCGGACATATCGAATTTAGCAACATTCGATCCCTTGACTGTCTTTGTCACACCGTCTACTGAGATTTCAAAATCAGTAGCTGATGAGTAAGACGGATTAGTTCCGCTGAACATGTCTGAATTCACATTTACCTCTACAGTGTATGCGTCAGACGAGCACAACATATATGTATCTGTAT
>CAMJFV010000451.1 GCA_946405045.1 uncultured Bacteroidales bacterium
CATCTGACGGAATGCGAGGCGACCAATACGGCCAAAACCGTTAATAGCAACTTTTACCATTGTTTATTAAAATTAAAAAAATGTTTTTTATTTCTTGTTATTCAATCTCAACTTCATGCCCTATCTGACTCAGATGTCTCCATCTGATCTCCATAAGGATCTCCATGACAACCGCATCCAGATTTGCATCCGGATAATAACGTAAACGTCATCGCTGCCACGAATAGCGCAATAATTGTTTTTTTCATTAGTTGAGGTTCTTGGTCGAATCAATCAAGCGTTCTGCTCAACTTCTGCATTCTCTACTTCACCATATCCAGGACAAGTCTGTGTCTTGCACGACTCAAGAAATAATGCTACTGCGAATGCAGCCAAAATTAACTTAATAGCTTTCATATAATTAAAATTTATCGTTATTGCAGCAAGTTTATTCTTGCCTAACTCGTGAGCAAAATTACTAATTTTCTACATATAATGTCATTATTATTAAAAAAAATGTGCCTAAGTTTTCAACATTTTAGATTTGATTCCTACAAATTGTCAAATCTGGCATGACAATATGACATTTTGTAATATTATCCTAAATGGACGTTTTTTTATGATTTGATGATGTTGTCTTCTTCCTGATGTCAACATGCTTTTGTCAATCAAATCTTCATATGTTGTCCCTTTTTATATTGCAAAAAAGCGTTGCTTCCCAGCAACGCTTTCTGTGAACATTTTAGAAAAAGATTATTAGTTGTAAGCACTTTCTCCGTGCTCATATACGTCAAGTCCTTCTTCTTCAATTCTCTTCTCAACTCTCAATCCGTGGATCTTGTTCAAGCTGAAGAAGATAATGAATCCCATTGCTGCAGCCCACAAACCGATTACGACTGCACCTGTCAACTGTACTAGGAACATTCCTGTGCCTCCACCGTAGCACAAACCTCCGTCTACTGCAAGCAATCCTGTTAGAATTGTTCCTGTGAATCCACAGACTCCGTGCACTGAACTTGCACCTACTGGATCGTCAATCTTAAGCTTGTGCTCGATAAACTCAACTGAGAAGATCATCAATGTGCCACAGATCAGACCTATGATCGCTGCTCCTACTGGTGATACAGCGTCACATCCTGCTGTGATACCAACCAATCCTGCCAATATACCGTTGAGTGTGAATGACAATGATGGCTTCTTATATCTGATCCATGAGATGAACAATGCTGCAAGTCCTCCGATCGCTGCTGCGATGTTTGTGTTAACGAATACTAGTGTAGACGCTGTTGCATCCTCAACTGATGCGATCGCCAACTGTGAACATGGGTTGAATCCGAACCATCCCATCCATAGGATGAATACTCCAAGAGCTGCGATTGTCAAGTTGTGACCTGGAATGGCGTGTGCCTTACCGTCTTTGCTGAACTTTCCGATACGTGGACCAAGGATCCATGCTCCTACCAATGCCATCCATCCTCCGACTGAGTGTACGATTG
The DNA here is from genome assembly GCA_946405045.1 of uncultured Bacteroidales bacterium. Lineage (GTDB taxonomy): Bacteria > Bacteroidota > Bacteroidia > Bacteroidales > Paludibacteraceae > UBA1723. Next base: position 1,476 of record CAMJFV010000451.1, read on the forward strand.
TACTTCCTGCGAAATCGTGGAATCCTCCTGTGTATGTGCCGATCTCAAGTGTTGACAACCAGCCACCTCCCCATGTCCAGTGTCCGCTGATAGGGTAGACAACCGCTGAAATCAATACTGAGTAGATCATATACATATAGAATTTAGTACGCTCTGCCATAGCTCCTGATACGATTGTCGCTGCAGTCGCACAGAACACTGTTTGGAAGATCAAGAATGCATAGTTAGGAATGCCCATCTCACTCATACAGTCTTTGAAATCGATGTCGAATAGGTTTGGTGTTCCTGCGAAACTACCGACTCCGAACATGACTCCGTAACCTAATGCCCAGAATAGTAATGTTCCTGCCATGAAGTCGAAGAAGTTCTTCATCAAGATGTTGGCTGTATTTTTGCTTCTTGTAAATCCTGCCTCGACGAGGGAGAATCCAGGCTGCATGAAGAATACCAACATGGCTCCCAATGCCACCCAAAGTGTATTCAAACCGACTGCGACTGGGTCGACTGGAGAGGATTCCTCTGCTGGTGCGGCTACCGTCGCCTCTGCTACTGCTTCCACTGCCTCACTTGTAGCTTCCGCTACTGCACTTGCGGCTTCCGTGGCCATTGAATCTTGTGCTGTTGCCGGCATGATAAAGGCTCCAGCTAAAAATATTAGGAGTGCTACGAGAAATTTCAAACCTCTCGTGCTATGAATTCTGCTTTTCATATTCGTTTCGTTTTAATGTGACTTTTGAAATTTATAACGTAGATTGACGCCTGATAAATCCGAAATCAAAGACGCTCTACAGTAGAATGATGTTTAATTTTCTTGCTCTGCGTTGTATAGAGCGATGTCTCCTCTTTCCCCAGTACGGATACGGATTGAATCCTCCACTGGAATGAGAAAAATTCGTCCATCTCCTATCTCTCCAGTCTGCGCTGCTTTAAGCACAGCTTCCACTGTTTTCTCTACGTTCTTGTCTCTTACGATCACCGAAACCAATGTGCGTTCGATGCAACTTGTATCGTATACTACGCCACGGTAGATTCTGCCCTGCCGGCTCTTTCCAATACCTCGTACGTCGTAGTATGAGAACCATTCG
>CAMJFV010000452.1 GCA_946405045.1 uncultured Bacteroidales bacterium
TCAAGTTCATTCACAAGATAATGTTTTGAGAAAGAATCCTCAAAATCACGTCTGCAGCCCCTTTCGATCAAGATCTCCTTAGGAGTGTAGACGGAAAGCAGTTTGTCGACGTAGTCCTGCTTACCCTGTGAAAGCAGATACTCACCTGTGGAGATGTCAAGGAACGACACTCCGTAGATGTCATTAGACTTTTTTTCTTTGCTACGGCACACCGCGCACAAGAAATTATTCTCACGTGGATCAAGGATATTCTCACTCATCGTAACACCCGGAGTAGAGAGCTCCGTAATGCCACGTTTCACAAGACCTTTAGCCTGTTTAGGATCCTCAAGCTGGTCGCAAATCGCCACACGATAACCGTGGCGTACAAGTTTGGGCAGATAAGTGTCGAGAGCGTGATGGGGGAAACCGGCAAGAGGCATATCACCCGAACCACCACCGTTGTTACGTTTAGTAAGTGTGATGCCAAGAGCCTCAGACGCTTTTATTGCGTCATCGCCAAAAGTTTCATAGAAATCACCAACACGGAAAAGAAGGATCGCATCAGGATATTGCGATTTATACTCGGAATATTGCCTCATTAAAGGCGTTTCACTTTTTTCTGCCACGTCTCTTATATTTTAGGGGATATCTCCATATATCCCCGATTTTCACTTAGCCACAAAGTTATCCAAAATCCGCCGATTTACACAGACGAGAGAAAAATAGATATTAACACAATAATAAAAAAGAGACGCTGCGATTTGCAACGTCTCCAAATTATCAAGTCATTACAACAGTAGCGACTCTATATCACTTACAAGATCCAATTATTGGATTAATATAGAAGTCACGTGTAGACTGTCCCCACTTTAGCATAGGATAAACAGCTCCATTATTATCCTTTGGAACAATACGCAAGTTATCAACGGCAATAAACGGATGACTCGATTGATTAGGCTGGTCAGTTTGAGCGAAGATAATACCAATGTTTTGGATAGACTCCACCTCTGAACTAAGCAACTGAGAAGCAAGTTTGGCATTTTTTTGCAAATCAAAGAAAGGAAGTCCATTCTCCTTATCTCCCAATCCAGCATACGGATAATCTGAGCCATCGATATTTACACGATTATTCTGAGCTTCATAATAATAGTTCTTAAGCATAAAGTTGTATCTCAACTCTTCCATCGGAATTGTTATTGTCATCCAATCACCTCCTGATGTCCAATTATCAAATGTAGCAGGGAAGAGCCATTCTCCATCAGCATCTTTTGGAAAACTTGCTTTGGATGGTTGCCAAAATGCACAGTATTGTCGAATATCAAGCCAAATATCGTCATAGAAACCGATAGCAAAGCCATTTCCATTAATTGGATATTCTCCAGGAACATAAACCTCAAACTTGATCACGTAATCGTTGAATGATGTCTCTCCGTTCGCTATCGACTCGGAGAAACAACCAAAAGGAGTTGGATACTTAGGCTTTACTCCATTTGGATTAGCGTCTCCATTTGGAGAATAAGTCCAAGCAGTGAAGTCATCGACATTCCAAAAAACAGAAAAGTCTCCACGAGTATTCTCAGATTTAAGAATGGATTCTTTAAGTTCAACAAATTTGTCCGGCATTTTAATAGTCGAGTCATTCGATTCCACATCCGGTCTGTTTTGATTAAACAAATTTAGATACTCAGGATCATCATGAGTGATTAGTAAATTCCTAGTGTCACGGAAAATAAAGTCAGTTTCAGTCTCACCTGCCTCATTCTCAAATACAATTGTTCCATTATCCGCAACACCATCAGGTATTTCGATTGTAGCACGAAAAGGATCCCCAATAATTATAGAACCGTCTTCTGTTGATGCAATGATGTTATGCCCTTTACCATCCCAGAATTTTGCTTTTAACGGTTCCGACAAATTAATGCCTACAACGTTTAGCGTTTTTACCGCCATCTCATTGTCACACATTGTGACACAAGGTAATTTTTCAGCGTTTTGAGAACCATTATCCACTGAATCGCTTCTGAATGTAACATCAACGACTTTTTCTACGTCGTATTCAACGATCGTACCATCTGACTGGGAGACTATCATATAGGTAGTCGCATAGGTGTCTATTCCCACCATTGTCAGGACTAAAATTGGTAATAATTTCTTTTTCATATAGTTAAAAGGTATTATATGATAATATTTACATTCGATAAAACTCAAAAATCAAGTAGAATCTAATGTTGTCACTTCTACAATAACCATACAAATATAAAATTTACACTACATAATTACAAAAAGGTCTAAATTTTCTTCTTTATTTTTTTCAGAATCAATATAATTATATCTGATCCAACAAATTTTGGTTGAAAAATAACGAGGGAAACGTTTGAGAGTTAAGTTGGTTAGAGTTGAGTTGGGTTAGGGGGATTTGTTTTGTATTGCATTCCAGGCAAAGCTTGGGCGTTGGGTCTCTCATACCCCGGGACTTCATCCCTGACCCACGGAACTTCATCCCGGGTTACTTACGCTCCGCTCGTGGCGTCTTCCAGACGCTCCTGTCAGACAACAGTGGTCCTTTT
>CAMJFV010000453.1 GCA_946405045.1 uncultured Bacteroidales bacterium
TGTTTTTAGAATTTGATGTGCCTTTCCCTCCTTATCCATCATCCTATGCTTTAGCGAAGGAGTGGGGGAATCACCAAAACTTATTCAGGCTTTCGTTGTATTCGAATCCAGCTTCTGCCATTTTCTTGACGATCTCTTCCTTGTCTAAGTCGAGGGAGTTGCAAAGTTCATCAAGATTGGAATAGAAATCTCTCAATTTCATGTTGAGGAAACTGAGAAGCATCATTGGATCTGAAGGAATGTTTTCCATATCGTTTTTGAATTGACTTTAATAAAACAAAAAAGACTTCACATTTGTGAAGTCTTTGTGAGGTTCCTAGCAGATTCGAACTGCTGTACACGGTTTTGCAGACCGCTGACTAAGCCACTCATCCAAGGAACCGTTGTGTTGTCATTTCCTTTTGACACTGCAAAGGTAGTGCTTTTTTATTACATGCAAAACTTTTTGCCACTTTTTTTTAGTTAAACCCTCATTTTTTTTGAAAAAAGTGAAAATAGCTATGTTTTTCCTCTTTTTTGACCGTCAAAACTGAGAAAAATCAATAGATATGAGGTGATTTTTAATAATGCTCATATCCATAAAACAAAGAAAGGGCTTTTAGCCCCTTTCTGTATCTAACAAGTTTTTACTCGTCGTCAAGCATCCTCTTCACTTCAACCATGCTGACATCATCAGCTTTGGTTCCTAATAACTGGCAAACCATCACCTTGCAGGCGTCAGCCTGAAGTCTTTGAAGTTCTATAACTCCATTGTCTGTAAGCGGCATGCGCTTTGTCCAGACTTTTCCGAACTTGGGATAAATCCTCAATTCTACGTTAACCATATCACTTATCCTTTTATGTATCCTTTTATGTCTCCAAAAATACAAACTTACTTTATCTAAACAACACCTTTCACAAAAATTAACACTAAATTCGTATGTTTTGAATATGATTTTATGTTTTTCAGCGGATTTTGGTGAGAAAATGAGCAAAAAAATGGAAAAATCATCAAAATTGACGTGATAATGTCGGCTTTTGGGGGCTGAACAGAGACTTTTTGTAGTGGAATGCTAATGGTACGACGGTGGAATTTCTACTGGTTTTCAGAATATACCAGATCCAATTCGTCCATAAGCATCTGTACGAGTGGCGATGATTTCAAAAGGGCCTCAAACTTCTGTTTGTTGGTCAATACCTGCTCTTTTGCTATCGCTTCGTCTATGATATATTGAACCTCAATCTTGGAATTTGACAGGTGGTTTTTTAACGCATTCAGCAAATTGATGCGTAACTCTGCATTCAGTCTTGAATATGTCTCTTTGGATGGAACTTTGATCAGGATCTTGAATGAGTCGATCAGCTCAAACTTACATGTGCTTATGATACCAGCCTCTTGTGAACGTTGTTGGTCTCTCCACTCATTATATATGCTGATACGTGCTGTCTCCAATCCGCCCTTTGTGACTTCTCGCTCAATCTTATGCTCTTTGACTGTGACGACGAAGTTCTGCTGCTGCTCTTCGTTGCATCCACGGATGGAATGGGCTGTGATGGTGTGGCCATTCTGTATTGTCTGCAGAGTGGCACGTTTTTGTATCTGAAACGATTGGTTTCCTGCTGCTGGGGCTGCCGCAACAGGTTGGTCTGTTGCAAACAACTGTAGGAACGACTTTAGGTAGTTGCTGTCGACGTCCCACCAGTCGTCTTTAATGGGCTCCGTCAGGAGTTTTTTTTTTCGGCCATTATCTGGCACATGCGGATTGCTGCAAGCTCAACGAGCAATCGCTTGTTTTTGAATGTCGGATATTGTATTCCGCATTCCACAGCTATTCTCAGACTCTTGTATAGAAAATCCTCTTCACAGTCTCTTGCCGCGTCGACATACTGATCCTGAGCGTGTTTGCTTACATCTAGCAGAGTCACTGTCTTAGGATCGCGTGCCATCAGTACATTACGTAGATGCTGCGCATAATCGTTGATGAACAGACCTTCGTCGAAACCGTTGGAAATAACTTCGTTGATGATTGTGAGCACTCCAGAGACGTCGCCATTCTTGCATTGCGTCATAAACTTGAAATAGTAGTCGAAATCGAGAACATTAAGTTTCTGAAGCACTTCATTGTATGTGATCTTATTGCCGCAGAACGACACTACTTGGTCGAAGATTGACAAGGCGTCACGCATACCACCGTCGGCTTTCTTCGCGATCACAGCCAATGCCTCCTCCTCTGCATCGATGCCCTCTTTCTTCGCCACATTGGCAAGATGGTCGATCGTGTCGTCGATAGTGATACGTTTGAAATCGTATACCTGGCAGCGGCTCAGGATAGTAGGCAGGATCTTATGCTTTTCAGTTGTGGCAAGGATGAAGATGGCGTATGCTGGTGGCTCTTCCAACGTCTTCAAAAAGGCATTGAAAGCGGCGGTCGTCAGCATGTGGACCTCGTCGATGATGTAGACGCTTTTCTGTCCGACCTGTGGCGGCACCATCACTTTGTCGATCAGCAGACGGATGTCGTCCACTTTGTTGTTGGATGCGGCATCAAGTTCATGGATGC
>CAMJFV010000454.1 GCA_946405045.1 uncultured Bacteroidales bacterium
TACAGGAGAGTATTTAGGAAGACGTGAGGTTACAGACAGACCTTCTGAGATACCTTCTATTTTTAATAAGACAAAGGATCTTAATGATCCATATAATAAAGGAGTCACTTGGATTCTTTGGGCATTCTCAGACAAGGCTGGAAACACTAAGTTCTGTCTTCAGCAAATCACTGTGATTGACGATAAGAAGCCTAATGTGACATGTCCAAATGTTGATCTAGGTACTATTGATGTTGATACTTTGACATGTAGCGTAAAGCCATCAACTGTCATCGCTAAAATAAAAGAGGTGGCTAAATTGCCATACGGATTTGACGAATGTTCATCAACTCCAACAGATAGTCTTGTGCCAACTCTTTATTATCGTATTCCAAAAGAGAGCGATGAGTTACATGAGATAAAAGAGAGCATGATGGATGACCCTATCTTTGAAACAGGAATCAAGTATGAGATGGTATGGGTGTTCAAGAAAATCTCTGGATCTTTTGTAGACGAGAGTGTGACAGTTGAGTGTGCGGTTCCATTTATGGCAGAAGATCAGGACGCTCCTGAGTTTGACTGCTCTTCATTGATCAACATAATGGTCTTCCCTAACTATCTTCTAGAGAATGGAGATGTTAAATATGATACTTATGCATCAGGTGCTGGATCAAATGGAAATAATTCAAACAAGGTATATACTCTTGAAAGATATTTTGATGAGGGCTATTTGTCAATGCATAGTGATGTAATAGATATATGTGGTGGCGCTGTGACTGTCGATGTTACAATTACAGACAATCAGAGTGGAGATAAAAAGAAAATAAAGGATATTAATGAGTTCAAGAAGTTCAAGTTTGGTGGAGGCTCAGAATCTCGTTCTTATACTATCACATATACATTTACAGACCAGAGGTTCAATTCGAAGACATGTGAGCAAATAATCACTGTGGTTCGTAATGCGCCGCCAGTGCCTAACTGTCCTACATCGCCTATTGTGTTGTATACGGATGAAAAGTGCAATGCTATATATAATATGTCATTGTCTGAAATTCCTACGGCAGATGTGAAATATTACTATGCGTTAAAGTATGGTGATTGTGAAAATGGTCCAGGAGCCGGTCCTGCTGGTCCAGGAGCAGCTAATGCTTGTGCTAATATGAAACCTGTTACAAAAAGACCAGGTCCTGGTGGTGCAGAGTTGACTTTCCAGGATTTCACAACGCTTAGTGCATCTAAGTCTGGTTTTGTATCAGTATCTGTTTATCCGGATTCAGTAAGATTGTATGATGCAAATGGAAATATCATTACAATAGACAATCCTTTGGATGCAAAGAAAGATCGTGTGGTGACCAAGGAGGTTACGTTCCGTGCATTCCTAGCAGGAGGAGAATCATGTAATTGTGAGGAGGAAGTTCCTTATGGATATGCCATAGCTAATATGACGAACTTCGCTTCTGTTCCATCTATTGTCAAGAATTATAATTTGCCAGTAGGTAAGAACAAATATGTATGGTATTTCTCAAATACGTATGAAAAAGAAGATCCATCTTCGAAGGTTTTGGTTGACAGTTGTGTAGTTGAGATAGAGGTAAAGGATAACATTGCACCTACATTGGAATGTGGACCATGGGAAGGAACAACTAAGTTTGAGGCTGGTGAGTCGTGTGAACTAAGTCAGGCTGATGTAAAGGTGAAAGTTCCTAGTCTTGACGATTTGAAAGCAAAAGATAACTGTACCCCTACAAGTGAATTGAAACTTTCATGGGTTCGTACTTTCAAGTCGAAGAGGTCTACAGATTTGTCTGCTCCTTATAAAGTAGGTTTGACAACTATCGATTGGATTGTTACAGATAAGTCTGGTAACAGCGATACTTGTACTCAGTATATTGAGGTGCTTGATGTCACAGGACCTCCAGTAGACTGTGATGTAGTTACACCTCCGTTGACTGCTTATGTTGACGCTAATTGTTTGGCGTTGGCTGACGTGGTTAAGAAGGCAGGTTTGCATACACCAGAGATCGATGATGATCCATGTTCTCCTACAGGAAGTAAAATTAAGGGAGTTGGAGTAAGAAGTGATGGCAAGGATGTGATGAATGATCCTTATCCTAAGGGAAAGACAACTATCACATGGACATTTAAGGATGCTGCTGGAAATGCTACTATCTGTGAGCAAACGATTACAGTGCTTGATACAATGAAGCCTGTGTTCGATTGTCGAGATATTCAGGATACAACAATCGCACTTGCTGCCGACAAATGTGAGTTGACACTTGAAGAGGTTCTTGCTGCTATTGGCACTCACAAAGCGGTAGATAACTGTGATGGCGAAATTGAAGGAAAACCAATGCTTCGTGACAAAGATGAAGCTAATGATATCGCTCTTCCGTCAACATTCCATAAGGATACTACATATCATATAATTTGGCATTTTGTAGATAAAGCTAAAAATGATAAGACTTGTGATCAGTATTTGACTGTGGCTGATACAACGCCGCCTGATGCTTCTGATGCATGTAAGAAGTTGACAGATAAGGAAGTTGTTGCTGAAAACACTT
>CAMJFV010000455.1 GCA_946405045.1 uncultured Bacteroidales bacterium
TTTGTTCTTGTTTGTTATGAATCATCCGCTTCTAAAGTAGATACAATTGCAGTTGCACAGTCGGACACTGTACCGTCGGATGCGATTACCGCTACTCCAAAAGTTGTCATATTGAATAGAGAGATCCCGCTATCCGTATTGATAGGTGCATTGATTTTCACAGTACTCATTATTTTGGGATGTGTGTACTGGCAAAAAAAGCATAAAATATAAGAACCTGTTTAAGAATTTAATTCAGATTTTCATTTTGTTAAATAAGTATACGAAATCTTAAATAAAGGTTAAAATTGCGATGACGTATATGACGGATTCAATTTAATTGTATATTTACATTGTATAACAAACTACAAATTAAAATCTGAGGCTATGAATAATGAAGAACTACATGCAAACAACAGAAAGTTGTTTGAGGATTTGGATAGCAAGAATCCTGAGTTGTTGAACAAGATTTTGTCGAATGTCGGCAATTTGATGTCTTTCAAGGATTTGGCTGATTCAAGTATCGGTGCATTCAACAATTTGATCAATGAACTTATCAAAAACACTACAGGAAAGACTCAAAATCAAAATAGAGATGTGAATGAGAACAACACAGATGTGGTGATGAAAAAAGATAATTCTTCTCGTTTCACAAGCAGAGTCACAAGTGAGATGGCTTCATCTGATTCAAAAACAAATTTCGCTGGACTTACATATTATAATTACCCGTCGTCGAAGATAGACCTTTTTGAGATGTCTGATAAGAATTATTTCTTTGCGTCTCAGTCGTTCTCATATCTTTGTTCATACGATGAGTATGATAGGGTAGACCCTAATTCATCATTCAAAGATGCGTATGTGTTGTCTGTTTTGAAGAGATATTGTGTTGTTCGCGACGGTAAGATTATCTTCTTCAACGACAATTTCAACGATGGACACTCTCCATTCTATTGTCAGAAAGAAGGTTTCCAGATCATAACAAATAAACCTGTTATGGGTAGTGGTGATTCGGCATGGGATTACTACGTTCGTGAGGAGAATTCCGTCGCCCTCTATAATAAGGCGGAAATGGCAGTCAACAAAGCAATTGAGCTTTCTATGAAGAATCCTTCTCATTTGTATCTCGTTGCACAGACTTTTGAGGAGATAGAGAGACGATAATTACTTTTAGCAATTGAATAAAAAATAGGGGAGTATCAAATTCTTGATATTCCCCTAATGTTATTTGATGGCTGTCGTTTTCATAATCAAGTCAGAATGCATTTCTAATCATGAAATTGTAACGCCTCAATAATAACAGGCTCTATAATATCTTTTCTTTGGTCTGTCTCAAATCGACGAATAACCTTACCGTCTTTGCCAACCAAAAATTTGGTGAAATTCCAGCCAATGCTCACGTCCGCCGCAGGATCATCCACATTCGCATGTTTAAGATAATCATAAAGGGCGATTTTGTTTTCTCCATTCACGTCAATCTTGTGGAATCGAGGAAACTCTGTGTGATAATTCAACGTGCAGAAGTTCTGAATCTCTTCATCCGACTCTGGAGCCTGTTCGGCAAATTGATTGCACGGAAAGTCCAGAATCTCAAATCCTTGATCTTTGTAGACGGAATAAAGGTGCTGCAACTCCTCATATTGCGGTGTGTGGCCACAACGTGTAGCAGTGTTCACAATCAAAAGCACTTTGCCTTTGTAGCGTGATAATGAGACCTCTTTTCCTTGATTGTCAATCACTGTGAAATCATAAACTGTAGTCGTTGGTTGTTCTTCGGAAATTGTTTCTAAACCTGATGCTTTAAGAAAAAAGATGCCAAGTAGGCTCAAGACTACAATGGCAATAAAAATCAAATTGCGTTTTTTCATATTAGAGTTTGTTAGTTTACGGATACAAATTTAACATTTATTTTCAGATTAATAACCTGTTTGAATTTTAATTTTGAGGCAACGTTTGATTTATGATGACACAGAATCTAACTCTGTGCGAATAAAAGCTGACATAGAAAAAAAACACAGAATTCTTTGATGAAATTTCGCCTTTGGGTTTGCGATATCACGTCATATCAATTCTTCTCTCAACTCTTGTGCTGTCTTTCCGGTATTTCTTTTTATGAATACACCGAAATGGGAAGGGTTGGCAAAACCGACGATATTGGAAATCTCCTTTATTGAAAGATTGGGATTTGTCAGTCGGGCTTTGACTTCTCTTATTATATACTCATTTATTATTTGACTTGGAGTTTTGTTTGTAACACATCTGCAAATTGTAGATAAATATTTGGATGTTATATGTAGTTTGTCTGCGTATTCTGCCACACTAAGAAATTTAGAATGTTGATTAGAAAGCATATAGATGAAATGTTTCACCAATATCTCCGCTGAATTGCTTCCTGTTTGCTGTACCTCAAAATCATTTTCTTCTTTTGCTATTGTATTTATAAACAGGCAAAATGATTGGAAAAGAGGATAAAGAATCTTCTCAAAATCAGGTTTGTCTTCATCCTTCAGAAGTAGAGCTATAGTTTCAAGATATTTGATAAATAAATCTTGATCTGTTTCA
>CAMJFV010000456.1 GCA_946405045.1 uncultured Bacteroidales bacterium
ACAAACTTAAAACTAAAACAATTATAAATCTTATGGACCGTAGTTCACAAATTATACGTACAAGTTGGATAGGTATTATCACTAATGTACTTTTGGCTACTTTCAAGGCTGTCGTTGGAGCTCTATCTAACAGTGTGGCAATCGTGATGGATGCAGTCAACAACCTTAGTGATGCTCTGTCGAGTGTCATCACCATCGTCGGCACAAAGTTGTCGCAACGTCCAGCCGACCGCAAACATCCGTTCGGATTCGGACGCATCGAATATTTCAGTGCCATCACCATTGCTGTCATTGTGCTTTCTGCCGGCATCACTTCGCTTATAGAGTCGGTGAAGAAGATATTCGATCCTACAGAGCCAAGCTACACGAAAGTGACGCTTGTGGTCATTATCGTAGCTATTGTGGTTAAACTTGTGCTTGGATACTATGTCAAGAAAAAAGGAGAGGATTTGAAGAGCGACGCGTTGATTGCCTCAGGTTCGGATGCATTGTTTGATGCGGTAATCACTTTGGCGACACTTGTTTCTGCTGGAGTCATGTTGTTGTGGAACGTGTCGCTTGACGGAATTTTGGGAGCTTTGATCTCTGTGGTTATCATCAAAGCAGGAGTGGAGATGTTGGAGTCTCCGGTCAATGAACTGTTGGGTACAAGTATCCCAGCGGAGTTTTCCAATCAGATAAGGGAGGAAGTAGCGGAGTTTGAAGGCGTTCACGGAGTGTTCGACCTCATCCTTCATAATTATGGACCAGATGTGAAGATCGGTTCATTGCACATCAATGTCTACGATACGATGTCGGCACATGAGATTCATGGATTGACGCGAAAAATCTCTATGAAGATGTATGAGCGACACGGAATAATCATGACAGTCGGAGTATATGCCGTCGCAACAGGAGAGAATAAACAAGCTGAAATACAGAAGAAAGTGTTGCATATTATCGCTGCTCATAAGGAGATTGTGCAGGTGCACGGACTATATTATTCGGAGGAGGACAATATGCTTTCTGTCGATATCATTCCAGATGATTCTATTCATGATGACGCTGCATTGATCCGACAACTTACAGAAGAACTTCAACCGTTGGCTCCGGGCAAGCAGGTGATTGTTGTGGTGGATCATAATTACAGTGAATAAAGATAGTAGTAAACTTAAAACTCTTAGCTATGATAAAAATCAGAAAAATACAACCTGAAGAGGTTCCTGTTTTGGACGAGTTCTTATTTGAAGCCATTTTTATTCCACAGGGAGCAATTCCGCCATCTAGATCCATTATCGAACAGGATGAGTTGCGGGTGTATGTGCGTGATTTCGGAAAGTCATCCCACGACTACTGTCTGGTGGCAGACAGTGACGGAAAAATTGTTGGAGCCGTGTGGGTGAGGATCATGGACGACTATGGGCATCTCGACAGCCAGACACCATCGTTGGCAATCTCACTCTACAAGGAGTATCGTGGTCAAGGCATCGGCACACAGCTATTGCACCAGATGATGGATTTGCTCCGTAAGGAAAAATATGCGCAGGTTTCGCTGTCGGTACAGAAGGAGAACTATGCTCTCCGTATGTACCAAAAGGCAGGATTTAAGATTGTGGAAGATAGGGGCGAAGAGGTGCTGATGGTGGCGAGACTGTGAGCCTGACAAACTCATTCTGGCTTTACATTTATCACCTTCACATCAGTGCTGTCGATTATCCAAATCGCTTCATATCTGTTTGCTGACAGGATCTCCTGCGTCATCTCTTTTATTCCAATCTCTTTTGCTGAAGGAGTTTCAAAAGGTCCGATAAGAGTATCTGTCACTTCCTCATTTGCGACAGTGTATCCGGATTCATACTTTGCGGCTTTTCCCCATCCGAAAGCATCTCTTGGAATGACATTGAAGATGGAATATTTAGGCTCATTGTTGTCGATACTGATGATTCTGACTATTTGAGGTGTGCCAGTTGTCTTTTCCAAAACTTTCACTGCCAAATCTTTTCCTATCAATCCTGATTTGTATGCTTCATGCCAATGATGAATGTCGGAAATCAAAGTTGCTGTGATGAATGCGGAAAACATAATGATCTCTTTCTTTTTCAAGGTCTCTGCAGGAAACAGATATCCGATAAGCAGACTTATCATGCCGAGTCCTGCATACGAATGCATGACGCTTACAAGTGTCAATAGATGTGGTGCTCCTGCCAAGAAGAATGAGATTATGAGAACGTACATCATTTTATCCTTCCTGTTCTGAATCATTTTTGTGCAGATGGCATATAGGAAAGGAATGGCTAGCAACAATGTGAGAATTGCCAATGGCAGACATCTGGTCGGAGAGTAGGCCACAGCTGCCATATCCATCGGAATCCACGTGGTGGAGTATTGGATCAGGTCTTTCACATGGTCTAATATGCTGTTGTCCATATACTCTGCATTCTGGACATTGTCGTGCGGTGTGAGTATGATTCGTGCGATCCCGTAACAAACGATTGCACCCAAAGCCATCATTCCGTCTTTGATATATTGTCGTGTGATGGCAAA
>CAMJFV010000457.1 GCA_946405045.1 uncultured Bacteroidales bacterium
CCGGACCTTGGATGCTGTCCAAGAACTTGACGATCTGCGAACGAAGGTCTCTCTCTGTCTTGCCGCTCCAGTTCTCAAATGAGCGACGGTTCAAGAAATCAAACAAAACCTTAGTCACATAGTCGAACACACGAACCACCGAGTATGTCTGCAGACCCAAGTTGTCGCCGTTGAACAATGTCTTTGCTGAGAATGCCATAACCTTGCCATACTCATTGACCATAGGAACCAATCCCATAGACTCCAACTGAGAAATCTCACTCTTACGCAATGGGAAAGCCACAGCCTCAACTTCATTCAATCCGCCATATTTCTTACCCGCAGTCACCTGAGACATAAGAGTAGTGTAGACTTTACCAGCGAGAGCAGCAGCTGGAGAGACATGCAAATCATCCTCCTCACCCAACTCTTTGTATGCGTTACGTCCCACCAACCAGTTGCAGCACATGACTGTGTTGCTCTTGTAAGTGTCACCACCGGCATGGTCGGCGCTAGTGAACAACTCTACCACATCATCAGGCTGATCCAAGTCAGCGAAATCGGTGAACAACATCACCTTATTTGAATTGGCGATCTTCGACCATTTGTCGAGCACCATATTTGATCCTAGATAACCGGGAACGACAAGCAAGCCATAGTTGTTGCGGAGATCAAGTCGGTCGTAATTCTTCTTCAACTCCTCCTCCACATGATCGATAAAGCGGCTGTTGTCAAGATCCTTCAATTGCTCCATAGAAGCATTCATCACAGAGACGTTGCTAAGTTTAGACTCCTCTGTGTTCTTATAAAACAGTTGAATAGCACGGTACGACTGCTCCAAATCCCTTACAGCCTCTACTGCCGCCAACTGGTTTTTTGCCAAAAGACTTCCTACTGTTGAAATCTTAGTTTCGCACTGTTCTAGCATCTCTGAAATATTCTTGCTATTGGAAAGCATATCAATCCAAAGATCTATCTTACCTGCCAAATCCTTTCTTTCTCCCTTTTTTTGTTCTTCAACAAGGAACATTTTCTTACGAGCTTTACGCTCTGGATTCATATTTTGGACACCATCGATTATGTTTTCTAGGAAAGAAAATCCGCCATAACGAGCCAACGCTCCCAACGATGCCTCCAAAGATTTTCCAGCACCTGCTTTCTCCTTAAGCTCAGCTGCTTTCGTTTGAATCTCTTGTGCTTGAATATCAGCCATATATAAAATTTTAGATATAATTATATTCCTGACTCTTTTAGCTCTTCTCTTAGTTTTGTAAGAGCATCAATCATACCTTGACGCGACTCTTCGTTCTCCAAAGCCTTCTGAAGCACCTTGTTAGTACGAAGTTGCTTGACCAATTTCTCGTAAAACTCCTGTTCCAAAGACAATCCTTTCAAGAAATCGCTGTGTTCTGTCATCTGTTTTACTTGGAAATCACCTGTGTTTGTGAATTTGAAATTCTCCTTGACAGTCTCGCCGTCAACAGTCTCAAACTCCACATCCACATTAGGCTGGAATTTCTCATAAACATCGTCAATTGTCTTTAAACCCTCAACAGTCTCAGGAGCGATTGGGTCCTCATCTGTCAGTTTGCCTACAAACAAAGTACGATTCTGTGGTATGTTGCCGATAGCTTCAGAAGCTTCTACTGGTCTTTCATTACCACCAATTTCATAGTTTAATATACCCATTTCACTTATTATATAGTTTCAAATCTGAAAAAACAAAAGGAGAAAGGCTCCATGGCCTTTCCCTTTAATTTTTTTATGCCTTTGGCCAGTTCTCCTCATATTCTGCGCCACCGATCTTGATGATCTGTGCAGAAATAGTGATACTGATTGACATAGGAGCAGTACCTACAATGTCAATACCCTCGGCAAACTCAATGATGTAAGCGTTCTCGAAAGAAAGCTCCTTCATCTTACCTTCTTCGTCACCCTTCTTGAATACAATGCTTCCATTGAATGGTTTGAACTGGTTAACCATTGTTTCCAAAATAGTAGTGTCCTCTGTTGACTCTACTCTTACTGTGATTCTGCCTCCATAGATGTTGGAAGATGGACGTCCCTTAGAGTCTACATCACGCTTAAGGGAATAACTGCAGTCGAGCACATCGTACTCTTTACCGCCTAGATTCAAAGTGGATCTAAAAGCCATAACTTTTTAAATTAATTAAATTAAACCTAAACACTCAACACATTCGTAAAAAAAACTAGAACTAACAAGTAGATAGTTTTTTTTTTCGCGTAATTGTCTATTGCAAAGATAATGACCGTTTATTTTTTATCCAAACAAATTGATATGATTTTCACCACATTAAAGAAAAATAATGAATAAAAATATAACGATCAATATTTCAGAACTGAGTCTGACAAACGTCGAATCTTCTATGATTGTTTACCAGATATCAAATATTAGTTTCTATACAATCTGTAAACACCAACAAATAGTTTTCTGTTTGCAGATCACATACAAGCCTCATCATGACAAGAAATGTCTTACTCACTGTTTCCCTTCCTCCACCACTTGTATTTCTTTCTCGCCT
>CAMJFV010000458.1 GCA_946405045.1 uncultured Bacteroidales bacterium
TTGGAATTCATTGGAATAATACTATCACTGGCATTCTCAGGCATCTTCCAACGTGTATTGTCGGTTGCCTTACCTCTATCTATATACCAGATGTCTCGTCCACCAAAACTTTTCTTCGGAAAATCTGCAGAGAAATATATTCTGTCTCCTCCTTTTGCGATAGAAGGATTGAAAAATCCTGATATTCTATTGTATCGGTATGTCCAACCGGCTGTCACAGCTGAACTTCCCTTTATTGGTTTACGCACCTTGTTCAAACCCTGAATCTCAAGCTTCACAGGTTCTGTATATGATCCACCCATCCATTTTGCCTCATACAAATCAGAGTTTCCTACCTCATCTGTCTTTGCAAAATAAATTGTACGACGTTTCTGGTCATATGCAAATGTTCCCTCGATTCCTAAATCTTGCAATTCCGGACACGGCTCAATATCAACTAATTCATAAGTGTCTCCGATTCTTGCCATATAAACGCTGTCGCCCTTGAAGAACACAACCTTTCCATCTCTATATAACGACATCGGACGCTCCTGCATCTTAGAGCTGGCCTGAGAAGACGAGAACTCGTATCCTTCTATGAATTCCTCATGCACGGCTAATGATGGGATCGCAAACCCGACCGCAGCAATCAGAGATAAAACTATTTTCTTACTATTCGCAAACATAGATAAGTCAATCTTAATATAATATTATCCTTTCTTTCGTGACTTACGCCACTTGAACAATTTACAAAGTAAGTTATAATTTTTTAAAATCAACAATATTTCGATAGCATTTATTAACAATAATTAAAAAAAATGCTAATAAACATTCATTGGCACATCACCTTTGCCAAACACTTGTTATTTATCAACAGTAGTAATACAAACAGATTCTCTTTATCTTAATTCAATGCAGTCCACTAAACAAAATAATATTTAATTTTTGTTATAGTACTATCTGTCATCAAAATAGAAGATTGCTAATTGCACAGTACGAGACGTAAGATAGTCCTTAATCAAAATCTGCATATTCCTCGAGTTCACAGGGAAAACGGAAAAGTACTGCGGATTCATCGTGACATATTGACACTTTCTTTGTTGATAATATACGACAAGAACTTATGCTCATTATTAATATTAATAAAACACAAAAAAAAGAGATATCTGATTACTCAAATATCTCTATTTTACTACACATTTAATGTAGCACAAAAGGATTTAATATTAGGACTAAACTACAAAATGAATCCGTCATCTCGACGTACACTATATACACTACAAAAACCGTGCCAACTTTACATATCAGCATGCCAATTTTATAAAAAAGTTTCAAAAAAGTTTATATTTAGCTACAAATCAACAAAATAAAAATTACGATTAAAAATACATGTTTTTTTCAGAGATTCGTTTTTCTATAAAAATTCCGCTAATTTTTAGATTTTGCTTACCTTTGTTATCAGAAGAAATCATGTTATGACGATAGAAGACGCTCGTATCTACTGTTTAAGTAAACCTCACGTCACCGAGGATATGCCATTTGGCGACGACTATGTGGCATTCAGAGTCGGTGGTAAAATTTTCGCAGGACTTCCTTTGGAGAAGCCCAACCTACTCGTTCTGAAATGTGATCCTGAGATGTTTGATGAAATGGTGGCCCAATACTCCGCCATCGAACAGGCTTGGCATTGGCATAAACGTCTGTGGATGCAAATTCATCTCGACGATGCTGAAATCACCACCGAACTGGTAAAATATCTCACTGATATTGCCTACAAATTAGTGTACAGCAAGTTGACAAAGAAGGCGAAAGCGGAGCTGGAATTATAATTGTAGTCCGCAAAACTTAGAACAGATCAACTTCTTGGTTGAAATGCCGCAATGATCTTTCCAAAACAGAGGAAATAAATCCAAGATGTTCCTTTTTCTCTCACTAATCATTAAAATGCTCGCCTTACGGTTCGCTTTTTATCCTCCCTGTTTTCTACATCTTCAAATAAAACTCTTTCGTCAGTCTTATATAATCATCCGTATATTGGTGGCGTATTTCTGTCTCAACAGTAAGGGTCTCAATCTCAACATTTTGCATTTTGCATTCATCATTCTTAATTTTCACAAACTCTCCCACCACTCTTTTGACTTCCGCTCCTGGTTTAGGATAAACCAACGTCTTTTTTCTTAAACATAACCCATATTCCTCAGCAATCTTCTCAAACTTTTCATGAGCATCCGTCGGCAATATGATGGAAAGGGATCCGTCATCGCTCAGTAACGTCGACGCGGATGATGCCAACTCTGAGAATGGAAGGCTATCGGTGTGCCTCGCCAACGTGCGGCTGGCTTTTGGTGCTTTCAGACTATCCTCAAAATACGGTGGATTGGTGATTATTTTGTCGAATGACGACGGTGCAGCCTCCACAAATTCCTGCAACGATTTCCCAACTATAGAGATCCGTCCAGCCCACTTCGACGCTTCACAATTCTGCGTCGCTCCACGCACTGCATCCTCATCTATGTCAATCCCGACAATTCCCGCCGTCCCAT
>CAMJFV010000459.1 GCA_946405045.1 uncultured Bacteroidales bacterium
CCCAATGATGTCACAAGGTTGATACGTTGGCTCTCACCTCCGGAAAGGGAGTTGGACAGACGGTTCAGAGTCAGGTAGCCAAGCCCCACGTCTACCAAGAATGTCAAACGGTTTTTGATTTCGATCAACAGACGCTTGGCGATTGCCTGGTCTTGTTCAGTGAGCTGTAGATTGTCGAAGAACACTTTCAATTCCGACACTGGCATATCCACCAATTCGGTGATGCTTTTTCCTGCCACCTTCACCCATGACGCGTTCTCCTTCAAACGTGTGCCACCGCATTTAGGGCAGATTGTTTTGCCACGATAGCGGGCAAGCATCACACGGTATTGGATCTTATATTGTTGCGACTCGACGAACTTGAAGAAGTCATCGATTCCTTGAGTGAGCTGAGTGCCATGCCATAGCTTGTTCTTTTCTTCTGTTGTCAGCTGGAAATATGGCTTATGTATTGGAAATTTGATCGCTTCTGCGTGGAAAATGAAATCCTGTAGCCATTCTCCCATCTTTTCTCCACGCCAGCATATCACGGCTCCTTGATATACCGACAATGTTTTGTCTGGCACGACAAGGTCTTCATCAATGCCTACCACACGTCCGAATCCTTCACAGACTGGGCATGCTCCGTATGGCGAGTTGAAACTGAACATCAGTTCGGTTGGCTCGTCGAAAGATATTCCGTCAGCCTCAAATTTTGTGCTGAATTGCTTCAACGTCTCTCCATCAGGAGTGTAAACCAATATTTGGCAAGAAGAACCGTCGCCCTGCCATAATGCTGTCTGCACAGAGTCGGACACACGGTTTTTTGTCTCATTGTCGTGACGCACCACATATCTGTCCACAACAATGTAAGCCTCTTTGCAGCTCTTTGCCATCTCTGCAGAGAAGTCAGTTATCTTGATCACGTTGCCATCTATAAGCAAGCGCGCAAAACCTTCCAGTTTGGCTTTCTCCACCGTCTCCACAAGATTATCTTTGGAAAGCGATGAAAGAATCATTCCTTTTGTACCGTCTTCAAACGAAAGAATATAATCCACGATGTCCGACACTTGATGACGCTTCACCTCTTCGCCTGAAACAGGAGAGAAAGTGCGGCCGATGCGGGCGAACAAAAGTTTGAGATATTCATATATCTCTGTTGATGTGCCGACGGTGGAGCGAGGATTCCTTGTGCTGACTTTCTGCTCGATAGCGATTGCCGGAGGAAGCCCCTTGATGTAGTCCACCTCTGGTTTGCTCATTCTGCCCAAGAATTGGCGGGCATACGACGAAAGACTCTCCACATAACGGCGTTGGCCTTCCGCATAGAGAGTGTCGAAGGCAAGAGACGACTTGCCCGAACCAGAAAGACCGGTGATCACCACCAGTTTATTGCGAGGTATTTTGATGTCTATATCTTTAAGGTTGTGTACTCGCGCACCCTTTATAGATATGAATCCACTGTCTGCCATAAGAATCTTAGATGAAAGGATGAGTGTTTGCAGAGACTAAATCGTTAAGATGCTCGGTGTCGTTCCACATCTTGATATCCCACACACCGGCCTCTTTACGGATGTCGCAAAGGCAAGTGCTTTGTGGCTTAGGCTGGTTGGAAGCGTCCTTCATGTCCCAGCGTTTGAAGTAGATGTAAAGAGAACGGAGCACCACGCCGTGAGTGACGATAAGAACAGTCTGATCGGGATGCTTTTGTGCAATCTCTTCAATAGCTTGGGATGCACGACGCATCACGTCGCCCACAGCCTCACGCTCATCGGTGTTTGAAGTGAGGTCCCAGAAATGCATCATGGCTTCTGGGTATAGACGTTCGCCTTCCTCAAAAGTCAAGCCTTCGAGTTTGCCGAGATATATCTCTTTCAATGCGTCGACGGGAATGATGTCGAAACCACGTTTGCCTACAATAAGTTTTGCGGTATCCAACGCACGTTGCAGGGAACTGCTGTAGACAGCGTCGATGTGGGTTTCCGCAAGCCTCTCTCCAAGTTTCACAGCTTGTTGCTCACCAAGCGGAGTGAGGTTGGAGTTGGTTTGGCCTTGGAATCTGTGAGCCACATTCCATTCCGTCTGACCATGTCGGCAAAGAAGAAGACGAACCATATATAATTTAATTGATGATTGTGATTGCTTGTCGGAGTTGTGTGTCGGCAAACAATTACATTAAACATAAAAACCCCGAGTAGAAAATCTCTCGGGGTGTTTATTTTCGATAAGCAAAAGTTTTTTACTCCTCTACTGCTTTTTCGATTGCTACCTTACCACGGTAGTAACCACACTCACCACATACTGTGTGGAAGATGTGCAATGAACCACAGTTAGGACAAACAGCAAGTGTTGGTGCTACTGCTTTGTAGTGAGTTCTTCTCTTTGCTCCTCTTGTCTTTCCCTGACGTCTCTTAGGATGTGCCATTTTGCTTTATTATTTAATATTATTTTATTTTAAAATTTTTCAGTGCTTCCCAACGCGGATCAATCTCCTTCTCACCTGCTGCCGTATCACTTGCCAGGTCGGCAGACTCG
>CAMJFV010000460.1 GCA_946405045.1 uncultured Bacteroidales bacterium
GAAAGTGTGACCTTTTATATAAACAGCGGCAGTGTTGATGAAATCATCGTTTCGAATGGTTACGTGAAGACGCCCAGGGCTTACAAAGAGAATTCAAGAGTAAAAACGCTCAAACTATATTTCAACAACAAACATATAGCGAATTTGCATCTTAAGGATGAAATTTCAGACCAACATTTCAAGTTGTGGAAGGTGTTTGGATCGTATGCAATTTATAATGATGATGAGCGACGTTGGGTCGATTTAGACGGAAAAATTGTGCCGCAGTGGTCGTTCAAGTTTGAAATTGTAGATGTGTATGAAGGAACAAAATATGATGACACTGTGATAAGTGAAATATATTTTAGTGGACCTTGCCACTAAAGAAACTGTTTTTTGATGATATGTCATGTTCGACGGTAGAAAACCTATTCGGTTATGGAGACTGATACGGATGTAGAGACGTCGTAATATGGCGTCTTTACAGTGTTTGTTTGATCCCAACAAAAAAGAGACGCTGCTTATGCAACGTCTCTTTTATCATATTTGATTGAATGATTACATTCTTTCAGGAACTTCAATGCCAAGCAATCCCATACCGCTTTTTACCACTTTTGCAACTGATTTTGAAAGAAGTAGACGGAATGCGCGAACATCTTCGTTTTCCTCCTTTAGGATAGAGAAATCGTGGTAGAATGAGTTGAACTGTTTTACCAAATCGTAGATGTAGTTGGCGATCAATGCTGGGCTGAACTCTTTTCCTGCCTGTGCAACAACATCTGGATATGAAGCCAAAGCCTGGATCAATACACCTTCTGTGTCAGAAATCTGCAAATCCTCATTTAGCTTGTTAGGCAATGTTATACCCATTTCTGTAGCCTTTCTCAATACCGAACAGATACGAGCGTGTGTATACTGGATGAATGGACCTGTGTTTCCGTTGAAGTCGATTGACTCTTTTGGATCAAACATCATGTTCTTACGAGGATCAACCTTTAGGATGAAATACTTCAATGCTCCAAGACCACAGATTCTTGCAACTTCGTCAACTTCTGCCTCTGAGCAATCCTGCAATTTGCCAAGCTCAAGCGACATCTGTTTTGCATCCTCTACCATCTTGTCCATCAAATCATCCGCGTCTACTACAGTTCCCTCACGGCTCTTCATCTTTCCTTCTGGTAGCTCAACCATACCGTAAGAGAAGTGAACCAAATCTTTTCCCCACTTGAATCCTAGACGGTCGAGTAGGATAGAAAGCACCTGGAAGTGGTAGTTCTGCTCATTTCCTACAACGTAGATCATGCGTGAAATATCATAGTCACGGAAACGTTGCTGTGCTGTACCGATATCCTGAGTCATGTAAACAGAAGTACCGTCGGCACGGAGAAGAAGTTTCTCATCCAAACCATCCTTTGTAAGGTCCGCCCAAACGGAACCATCCTCACGACGGTAGAAGACTCCCTTTTCAAGACCTTCGTTGACCTTAGCTTTTCCGTCAAGGTAAGTCTGAGACTCATAGTATATCTTGTCGAAACTTACGCCCATACGTTTGTATGTCTCATCGAATCCTGCGTATACCCAGTTGTTCATCATCTCCCAAAGAGCACGAACCTCCTTGTCGCCATCTTCCCACTTTTTAAGCATCTGTTGAGCCTCTACCATTAGAGGGGCATTTTTCTTAGCGTCCTCCTCGCTTTGACCCTGTGCCATAAGCTCCTTCACTTGAGCACGATACTCCTTGTCGAACTTGACATAATAGTCACCAACCAAGTGGTCGCCTTTCTTGCCTGAATTCTCTGGAGTCTCACCGTTGCCGAACAACTTCCAAGCAAGCATAGACTTGCAGATGTGGATACCACGGTCGTTCACGATGTTAGTTTTCACAACTCTCAAACCGCAAGCTTCAAGAATTCGGCATAGAGAAGAACCAAGAAGGTTGTTGCGGACATGTCCGAGGTGAAGAGGCTTGTTTGTGTTTGGCGACGAGTATTCTACCATGTAAAGAGGCGACTCTGCTGTAGGAGTCTTTTTGCCGAAGTTGTCGTCAGCAAGGATGTTGTTAAGAGCACTTACCCAATGACCTTTTTTGATGACCATGTTAAGGAATCCCTTTACAACGTTGAATTTTTCAACTTCAGATGCGTTTGCAACAAGGTAGTCGCCGATTTCCTGAGCTGTCTCTTCCGGCTTTTTCTTAGAAGCTTTTAAGAAAGGGAATACCACCAATGTAAGGTCACCCTCAAACTCTTTTCTTGTTGCAGACAACTGCACTGATTTGTCGTCTGCTTCAATACCATATAGAGCAGACACTGCAGCCTTAACGACTGCTGATAGTTTTTCTTCTATATTCATTTTAAATGTATCTTCTAAGAAATTTTATGCAAAAATACGAATTTCAATGTTAAATGTGAAATACGTAAGGATAAAAATAAAAAAGTCACCCTAGGATCGGGTGACTTCGTAGCGATTTTTTCAATCAAGATAAAGGAAAAATAGGATTAGTAACAGTACAAAAAAATACTTATGAAAAAGT
>CAMJFV010000461.1 GCA_946405045.1 uncultured Bacteroidales bacterium
CTTCTGCAAATGTCTTCGTGTACTCAACCGAGCACTTCTCCTTTCCAGAAGCATCCTTTCCTGTAACAAGACCTGTCTCATCAGCAAGAGCACTTGAATTTATAATCTGAGGAGCTCCGACCAAAGTATATGTACATTCAGTAGGATTACCAGAAGCATCAGCAACAATTATTGTGACCTGTTTTTCCTCCTTATACTTGATAGTTATACTTTCGTTGTTGTCGATAGTATCTCCATCTGGAACAAACACTCCAGCGTCGTTCTTAGTAGATACCACAAACTTAGTTGAAAGTGGCTCTCCACAATCATTGCTCATTGCATTCTTCTGTTCATCAGTAAAGTCGTAATTAGTCTTGAATATAGACTTTTCGATATCATCAGAAGATTCATAATCAATCTCAACGCCATTATTGTCAACAGCAGCAGATCCTAACATGTTATCGGCACGAGACGCATAAAGAAGGCGTTCTATATCAAGATCGACGGTAGCATTACAATCATCTCCGACTGGCACTTGAATCTCCTTGTCGTTATAGCATGTTATCTCTGGAGCTATATCATCCGACACTGATAGATTCTGATTTATAGTAGCCTTATCTCCCTTATGGTCTATCACCTCATACTCTATCACATAATCACCATGAGAAAGATTTGTCAAATCCATCTCGCTTACAGATTCATCACTAACAACAGAACCAGATGTGATCTGATTGCCTGACTTATCCTTCACCACATAGTTGACATCTTTAATACCTGAACAATCCTTGATCTTATCTAACCAAGTCTGGATTTCACCCACAGTCCACTTGTAAGATGCACTACATTTGTCTATATTTTCAGAATATTTCTTCTCAACATCAGCCAATGCCGCTCCACTTAAATCCAAACCAGAATTATCCACAGCAGTGACAACAGTCGAACAAGATGTGTTGTTGATGCCATCACTCATTGTCCAATTGATTGTCTGACTTTCTCCGACGCCAAGAGTAAACGGCTTGTCAGTCTCATCAAATGAAGTGTTATTCAATGAACTTTCTACCTTTAGAGTGACACCACACTCATCCTTAATCGACTCAATTGTCTTGCTATCTCCACTCAATGTGATTCTATTTGGATCAACAACTGAGAATGTACCGTCGGCATTCTTTGTCGCAATGTTGTTCTTCACAACATACTGCTCATAAATTGAGTCTATTGCAGCGATTTCTGTTGCCTTACATCCATCAGCAGGATTGACATCGATCTCATAATCAGCAAGACATTCAATTGTTGGAGCCACATCATCAACAATAGTAATTTTCTGTACCTTGTCTACTGACTCGTTTGTTCCATCTGTAGCTGTATAGACAATCTCATACTGACCATGAGAAAGATCTTCAGTAGCGATTGGGCTATAAGAACCATTCTCAAATACCTTACCTGTTGAGATGCAATCAGTCTTGCCAAGTTCGCGCAAACAATAAGAGACCTCTCTCAAAGAACAATCCTCAATGCCAAGCAAAGATTCAACATCATCATTTGTGTAATTAGCTCCACAAGTTTTTGTTTGGTCACTATATTTGATTGTCTCATCTATATTGTTAGACGCAAATACAGGAGACTTATCATCAACAGCCTTTATTGTCTGCTCACATTCTACTGAATTAATCTCAGAATAATCAGTTGAGAACTTCCAACGAATAGTCTTCTCACGATCGTCTTTCGTCAACTTATAACTGAATGGCATTCCATTATAAGTAGCACCTCCATCAAGAGAGTATTCAACCGTGATTTTATCATTTGGAGAACAAAGTTTTGCATCAACGCTATCTTTGATATCCTCAATCGTCATCGAAATTGTATTCTCACAATTGTCATCAAGAGGAACTACTATTCCCTTCAAATTACCACATGTGATATTCAAGTCTGAAGACGCTGGAGTATACTCAACTGTTTGTGTTGCTGTACATCCGTTTTTGTCAGTCAACGTTGCTGTCAACTTAGCTGTAGAAATACCATCATTCAAAGTGAATATTCCGTCAGCATAAGAAACTGTCGTTTCATTGTCAGAGTATGAAACTTCATACTTGCCATCGAAGTATAGCTTAGTTGGATCAAGATTATCGACATGAGTACCGCCACTCACATTACCAATATTTACCTTATTGTAATTCTTAGCACATGGAGTTGTACCAGTTGCGTAATCCATCGTGAACGACAACTGATCCGGCTCTGTGATCTCAAATGTTTTATCTTGTTTAATGTCCGGATTTGCATTAAGAACATACTGCACTTTATAAGTACCAGTCTTCAAACCTACAAATTCAGCGACATGTTCACCACCGACTTCAGAAGAAACCACATCCGAATAACCTGACGCAGGTTCTATCATCTTGATAGTAAATGCTCCAGAAGGAGACGTTGCCTTAACGCTACCCAATTTAGCTGGATCGCTAGTATTGACTCCATTACATAGTGCATCTGTTTTGTTCCAATTAACATTTGGCACATCTGGACTTGGCACAGTGACCG
>CAMJFV010000462.1 GCA_946405045.1 uncultured Bacteroidales bacterium
TTCTCCTCTGAGAAGAATCCGAGAAGCAGATTGAATGTCTCATCTTTATCGAGCAGACGCATCTTCAACGCATCTTCAATATCCATTATCTCATAGCATATATCATCAGCTGCCTCCACAAGGTAGACGAGGGGATGACGCGAATATCTCCCGTCGGCTTTCTTTTTTATGCCCAAATAATCAGCGATTTTCTTGTATGTATCGAAGTCTGACTGGAAGAATCCGAATTTGTTTTTCTTGCCTTTCACATCTGAGGAGATGTAGGGATACTTCACGATCGACAGCAGAGTAGGGTATGTGAGCACGAATCCGCCCTCACGTCTTCCCTCAAAACGATGGGTAAGCAGACGGAATGCGTTGGCGTTGCCGTCGAAGTGGGTGAAGTCAGCCCATTGCTCATCTGTGATGCCATATTTCTCTTTCAATTCCATTCCTGCTCCTTCGGAAAAGTACGATGAAATGGCGGTTTCTCCGCTGTGTCCGAACGGAGGGTTGCCCATATCGTGGGCGAGGCATGCAGCGGATACAATGGATCCGAGGTCGTCGACGTGGGCGGAAATCTTATCTCCGTATTTCTCCTTCAGGAATTTTGAGACACGGTTGCCGATGGAGCGTCCCACGCAGCTCACCTCCAATGAGTGGGTAAGACGGTTGTGTACGAAAATGGTATTTGGCAGTGGAAAAACCTGGGTCTTGTTTTGCAGACGTCTGAATGGGGCTGAAAAAACAAGACGGTCGTAGTCGCGTTGAAACTCCGTACGGTCTTGCTCTTTGGGGTCGTGATAGTTTTCCAATCCCAAGCGAATAGTGCAAATCAGTTTATTCCAATCCATCATTTTCTGACACTTTTTTATATTTGACAACACAAATATAGTAATAAGGGTGGCAAGTTGGTTGGTTTTATTTGCTTTTTAAATCGCAAGAAGTTATATTTGTGATGTTTATGGATGGTAGTGGCTTCCAATATTTCCATCATCTGTAAGCGTATGGGCATGGTTATATGTCTGTTTGGTATTAGAGAAACAAAAAAAAGGAAATTAAGGAAAACTATGACTACAAAATCACTTTTCAAAGATATTCTCATGGCACCTTTGTCCTGGATTTACGGGCTTGTGGTTGTCATACGAAATTTCATGTTTGACGTTGGCTTGTTGAAATCCACAAAATTTGATATCCCTGTGATTGTTGTAGGCAATATCACTGCTGGAGGTACGGGAAAAACTCCTGTCACTGAGTATCTTGTGAAGCTGCTTTCAGAAAAGTTCCGCACAGCTGTGGTGAGCCGTGGCTATAAGCGTAAGACGAAAGGATTCGTTCTTTCGGATGAAAATAGTACACCTGATCAGATCGGCGACGAACCGTATCAGATCAAACGCAAGTTTCCAGAGGTGGTTTTGGCAGTGGATGAGAAGCGAGTGAGGGCGATAGAGAAGTTGAGCAACGAAGGTTCATACCGTCCGGAAGTGTTTGTGCTAGACGATGCGTACCAGCACCGTTATGTCACACCGGATATCTCTATTCTTCTTGTAGACTATAACAATCTTATCTACAACGACCGTTTGTTGCCGTTGGGTAGATTGAGAGAGCCATTAAAGGCAAAAGATAAGGCTTCGATCGTGATTGTGACAAAGTGTCCGAAGGATATCACTCCGATGGAATTGCGTGTGATCACGATGAATCTGAAACTGTATCCATATCAGACGTTGTTCTTCTCATATATGGAGTATGGCGATTTGCAGCCTGTGTTCCCATGCGCAAAAGAGATAGATGCAGATCAGTTGAAAGCTTCGACGGCGTTGTCGCTTACAGGAATCGCGTCGTCAGCTACATTTGAGGAATATGTCAGAAGCCTTACAAACGGCATCAAGACAATCAATTTCGCCGACCATCACAAATTGACATTGAAGGATTATAATAAGGTGACGGAGATGTTCGCGGAGATCGACAACAGCAAAAAGATTATCCTGACTACGGAGAAGGATGCTGTGAAGATGATGAATGATGAGACATTCCCGTCGGCATTGAAGAAATACATCTATTATATTCCGATGAATATAAAACTTCTGAAAGATGAAGAGTCGTTCAACAATTTAATCATCAATTATGTTACAAAGAATAGAAGCTACATGCGCTTATCTTAAGAGCCAGACGGAATTGCGTCCAGAAATCGCCATCATCCTTGGCACAGGTTTGGGCGGTCTGACAGAAGAGATCAGCGTTGAGAAAGAGATACCATATTCACAGATTCCAGGATTCGTGCAGAGCACAGTGGCGGGGCACTCTGGAAAACTGATATTCGGAACGATTGCAGGAGTTCCTGTGATGGCGATGCAGGGAAGATTCCATTTCTATGAGGGATATCCTATGAAAGACGTCACATATCCAGAGGTGGTGATGAAAGGGATGGGAATCAAATATTTGATGGTGAGCAATGCGGCAGGAGGATTGAATCCGGAATTCAAAGCAGGCGACATCATGTTGATCACAGACCATATCAACCTC
>CAMJFV010000463.1 GCA_946405045.1 uncultured Bacteroidales bacterium
GCGTAGGTTTCTTCCGCAACGTCTTCCTCTTCTTGAATGAGAACCTGCTTAGGCTTTTGTGTGTTAGTCTTTTGTTGCTGGCGTTCAGCAATTTTCTC
Organism: uncultured Bacteroidales bacterium; assembly: GCA_946405045.1. GTDB lineage: Bacteria > Bacteroidota > Bacteroidia > Bacteroidales > Paludibacteraceae > UBA1723. Next base: position 99 of record CAMJFV010000463.1, read on the forward strand.
AGCTGCTCCTTTTGATTCCACAATCACGCATTCGCTGATAAGAGTCGGGATGTCGAAACCATCCTCGTCTTCCACTTCCACCATTTCTTTGCTGACGATCTTCTTCACGATACCGCCACCAATACTATTCAAAAAACGAATTCTGTCGCCTACTTTTATTCCCATTTTCTGATTTCTTTTTTTTAATTCTACAAAAATCGGTAATTTTGCCGTACTTTACAAAGCAAATGCAATTAAATTCATTTTTTATTCATTTTTTTTCTGATGCATCCGAAAGAGTTAAAAATAGAAAATTTCACTTATGATTTGCCTGATGAGCGAATCGCAAAGTTCCCGTTGGCAGACAGATCTTCATCAAAACTGCTGACATATAAGGGAGGCAAGATCGCCCACACTACATTCAGAAATATCGGTGATGAATTGCCTGAAAATGCGATGCTTGTGTTCAATAACACTCGCGTGATCCAGGCACGTATCGTTTTCCATAAATCTTCGGGTGCAAGAATAGAGGTGTTCCTTCTTGAGCCTCATTCTCCTCGTGACTATGCATCTAATTTCGCCGCTGAAGACGAAGTTGTATGGCAGTGTATGGTGGGAAATGCGGCAAAATGGAAAGAGGGATTCCTTGAGCAGACGGTGCAGATCTCGGGTGATTCTGTGACACTTAAGGCGGAATGTATCGACAAAAGTGGCAAGGCAAGATTGATCAAACTGTCGTGGAGTGGGGCAGAAAAACATACTTTTGCGGATATTGTAGACGCTGCTGGAGAACTGCCTATTCCTCCGTATCTCAACCGTAAGACAGAGGAGAGCGACAAGACCACATATCAGACTGTTTATTCCAAGATTAAGGGATCTGTGGCAGCACCGACAGCAGGACTTCATTTCACTTCCGATTTGATTGATAGTCTTCAGAAGAGAGGAATCCGTCGAGCAGAACTGACTCTTCATGTGGGTGCTGGCACATTCCAGCCCGTGAAGTCGGAGACGATGGATGGCCATGAGATGCATAGTGAGGTGATCAGTGTGAGACGTGAGACAATTGAAACTGTTAAGTCTGGACTTGGCAACATCATTGCCGTCGGCACAACATCTGTGCGAACACTGGAGTCATTATATTATATAGGAGTGGCTATAGCGGAAGCCAGTGCAAAAGGTGTGGCTATAGACAGTGATTATCTGCATGTTGAACAGTGGACACCGTATGATACAAATCCAACATTGTCAGCCAACGACAGTCTTCAGGCCATACTTGACTATCTCGATAGAGAGGGCAAGGAATCATTGGTGACGTCGACACAGATTATCATTGCACCGTCTTACCAATTTAAAATTGTGCGAGGAATTATAACCAATTTCCATCAGCCACAGAGCACACTGCTTCTTTTGGTCTCTGCTCTTGTTGGTGACGATTGGCACAAAATTTATAAATATGCGTTTGATAACGGCTTCCGTTTCTTAAGTTATGGAGACAGCAGCCTATTGTTACCATAAATTTATGTATAATTGTTTGTAATTTATAGAGTTATGATTTGAATGTGTTTTGTGAGTCCATGTCGAAAAATTTCACGTCATTTTATTTTCATTATGAATGTATTGTATTGAATGACGTGTGTTTGAGTTGAATTTCCACAATTTTTGTTATTTTTTAACAAAAAAGTTAATGTTTATTAACAAAATAATGTATATTTGTTTGATAAAGTATAAACACGAATGGAAATTTTGTCCGTTTGTAAGAATATCAAAAAATTATATAGTGTATTAGAAGTAGATAAATGCGTTTAGGGTATGAAAAACATGATACTAAATAAAAACATTATAAGCCGAATATCAAAACGGTCATCTTCAGTTCTGAAAGCTGTCGTGACTTCCGCATTAGTTTTCGGAAGTTGGGTCAGTGCACAGGCTTTGGTGATTAGCGCAGAGAATGGTACTGTTTGCCCCAATGAAGGAGTTATCTTAAATTCTTCACTATCATCTGCTTCTTCTGTGACATGGCAGAAAAAAGTAAATGGATCGTGGGTAAATGCAAGTGCGGAAGGATCTCAGCTTAAAGTCGGGGTCCCATTCATATATGAAATGGACGATCATGATGTTGAATTCCGTGCTATTGAAAAATCAGGAACAACAATAGTTGCGGAGTCGAATGTGATTAAAATCACTAAAGGTACTGATTGTGTGCCTGAATGTCACTCTTCTGCTACTGGAGATTTTATTACAGGTACAGACTTTGATCCGACAGGTAGCAATTCAGGAAAATTGGAACAGGATGTAGAAAACTTTTTTGGTGAATATACTCTTGAGTTTTCAAAGAATGATTGTCCTTATTCAATAGGTGGATTACAAAGCAGTTTTGGATCATATACTCCAAGTATAGATGATAGTGTAAAGAAAAAAACATCA